>NZ_JAUBPN010000011.1:0-194372 GCF_036700745.1 Microcoleus sp. S36a_B3
TCATTCTTTGTCCATGTTTCCGTGGTCTGCCGCGACCACTATAGGCTGGTGGTGCTGACCACAAGCAGGCATTGCTTCGGACTCTCATTAAACAATCAGCTTGAATTTCCGATGGAGCTAATACCCAACTTGCATTGCCATATTCTCGGTCTAAGACTGCTAAGACTGGATTGATGCTCTGTTCACAAACAAATTTGAGTTGGGAAGCTGCTTGAAGTATCGCTGAAGACCCACTATTAGGGACTACCAAATAAAAAACTCGTCCAAAATCAAGCAGTACTGTAAACAATATCTATAAACCACTTACCGAGATTGGGGAGGCTATCCCCAACAGGTTGGGACAGACGCTGAATCTGAGTTTCAACTTCAGCCATTTCCCGAGTTGTGAGCTTAACCCCAGTTTGATAAGTCAAGGTCACGAGTTTGACTATCGGATGTTTACCCTTCCAAGTCATCGTTTCAGCCAAATGCAGCATGGTGGTAATATCATCAAGGATATTACCGTTCCAGTGGTTTTCCAACACTCCCTTTCGTCCGCTCAATAGCATTGTATTTACTGTGGTATGGCGGGTAGTAGGCTAAACGCAGATTCAACTGGTGCTTACTGACAAACTCCACAAGACGTTTCATCAATTGAGTTCGTCGGGAATGGTTCTCAGGTCCGTTGTCTTGATTGAGTAGTAAGGTGCGGATATGAGTAAAACGGTGACGGTTACTCTCCCACCACGATTCCAAAATATCAACGATGAAGTCGCTAGTCACCTTTGATGTGGTGAAATATAAAAACAACTCATCTAATTGGGGCAAAAAAATTCCATAGGGAGTCAACTTGGCTTTTGGGGCGAAGTCGTGATCACAGGCAAAAGTTGGCACCCGGTTCTTACCTCCTCTGGAGAAGAGACCAATTTTCACCGTGGCTTTGGCATCAAGTGAGAGTCGGAGAGTTGTCGGGTCATTATCAGCTTGCTGATTAACTTGACTCAACTGCTCAAATATGGCATCGGTTTCGGGAATTTTTTTTGAGGCTGAGTCTTCGCTACCTTGGCCGGGCGTTATCCCAACTGATTCAACCGCTGACGGATGGTTTCGTTGCTGGGTAGTTCAGCTTCCTGGTAGTGCTTTTGTTCTACCAGTTGTTGCCTGACTTTGGCGGTACTCACTCGTGTATACAAACGAGTGCTTTTGAAGCTCGGGTCGGTCTGACTTTGACTATCCACGATGGCTTTGATGTCTTCACTTAGAGTCGGCAACTTGCTTTCCACTGGTTTTCGGCCCCTGGCAAAAGAAGGCATCGATACAACGAGAGCCCTGTTTCTAGCTCTCGTTGTCCTTTTCTGATGGTATCTCGACACCACCCCAGTTCTGTTTGAGCTTGGCGTTGACCTCCTGTGCCTAATTCTTGGACTATCTGGGGCATAAATCTTCGCCGCTGTGTACCTTTGAGCGTTTTCGCTGTTTGCCACAGACAAGCTTTGAGGGTTTCAGTTAGTTCTAGCACGTTGAGTTTTTTTGTGCGTTAGCCTTACTTAATTCAGTTTACCCTCTCCGGGGACTGGAAGAGTTTATTTCTTGGATGTCCCTTAATTCGTTCATGTAGTAGGGGTAGGGTCCAACTTCCTTGAGATTCGGGTATCCACGCAAGGGTACTGTACCCTTGTCCAATAATTACGCCTCCCTGATATTCATGGGTTCTGTCTTTTAATGTTTTGGCATCTGGTCTCCGCCATGCAGTATGATCGATTGCAACTAATATGTGTTCCGTTGGGGGTGCTTCCTCCTGTAATTGCTCCAGATACAGCAACATCAGTTTTTTCCGGTCTGGCCTACAGTCTTGCAATGCCTCGTAGACGCTTGACCATTGACGATGGAATAATGGATTGAGCGAAAATTCCGCCAAACAAGCCGCATTCGGGCGTGGTCATCACTGCATCCATGAGCTCGAATGTTGCATAGGAGAGCTTTCACCAATAACTTGTATGCTGCTTGACGAAAGTCCTTTAATCTTCACTGTTCATTTAAGGAGTGGAGGGGTTTATTTTTCACCCTCATTCTCTCCTGGCGCGGTGGCTCTAGTTCTTCTGAAAGCCACCGTTCTCATCTTTATTTAGTCTAAACTCCAGTTATAATAATCGACCAGAAATGATCTGACTAATGACAGATGACTACCCTTCGACTTCGCTCTTCGGGCAAGATGACTAATGACTTCTTGTTTATCAATTCAATCGCACTTTAAACCTGCCGCTGCGGCTGTGGGAAATTCGATCGGTACAAAGGTAAGGCTAAATTGTTTTTTAGCACAGGGTACAATATGCGCCAATGCTTTAGGAGAGTTTTTTCCGATTTCCAGTCTTCGACTCAAATTCAATTATACCCGTAGCTCCCTCGGCTTTAAAGTTAGGATCGGCCATAGTTTTTTGCATTCCTTCGCGGCTGGGTTCCGGCTGCATTTCTATAGCTTTAATCAGCGTTTTTGCTGCATCGTAGGTTAAGGCAGAGCGAGTATTTACCGGGCCTCTCCACAATTTTTGTGCGTTTACCGGAAATTTTTTATCAAAACTGATTAACGGATGCCAAAATACAGATACGCGGAGTTTTTTAACAGACTTTAGTTATGTTGCTAGTTTTAGCGTTCTCTGCTCGTACAGCGTCCAAGACCCGACAATCCAATTGCGATCGCCGTTAGCTTTAATCATCTCGATCGCATTTTCCAGCGAATTAGTGACTTGACCGTCGGGAACTACAAGTAAGGCGGTTTTGGGAAATTTTTCAACTTCTGCGATCGCAGCTTTGGTGTCTAAATTATCTTTAGATAAATCGTAATAATTACTGCTCCTAAAAGTCGTTCCTCATCGGGATTCAAATTGCTTTTTAAATTCTTCCCACAAAGAAGCGCTGAAGGGAATGTTGGGATTGTAAAAAGCGGCAACTCGTTTTTGCCCTACTTTCAATAGTTGATTTACCAAAGCTTCAGCTTCGATGCTAGTTGTCGGAGCCGTCCGAAAGAAATATTTTCGAGGTTTGCGCGTCAGTTCTTCTGTGGTGCTTCCCGGAGAAATTGCGACGAGTTTATTTCGATTGTAAATATCTACTGTTTCTACGGTCATGTCGCTGGTGTAGTGTCCGATGACTGCGAGAATATCTGGCTGAGCGACTAGGTAATTTGCCGTTTGTTTGGCGTATGATTTGATATTTCCGTCATCAGCAATGATGACTTTTAGACCTTTTTTTATAATAGCTTGTGGTTGCAGAAAGCCTTGACCTGGAAAATCTCGATTGGTGTCAGTTGCAGGGAGGATACCTAAATTCACTTCGGTTTGAGCTTGGCGATACCTCGCAGCAGTTCTTCTGCTAAGTTGGCGTTGAGAATGCTCCCATCTAGATTTCTGCGGATGGGCACAACGATCGCGATCGTGTAATATTCTGCATTGATAGCTTTTAGCAGAGCATTGTTGATGTAAATTAAAGTTTCGGGGTCTCTGCGGTCTTCTCGCCAGGACTGTTTGAGCAATTTTAAAGCTTCGGGGTAATTTGAGTCGGCAAATTCATTAATACCCCTTTGTTTTGACCACAGGGCGGAGGTTTGGACTAGGAGTTTTTCGCCAGAACTTACACCATCTGCTGGAAGCGTTTGTCGCGGCAAAATTTTGGGGATTAAAAGTACGATCGCCAATCCGATCGCAATTCCAGCAAAGCCTAACAGCGGCTAGGGAAAGCGCGATCGCTTTTGAGGAGCAATTTTGCGTACAGGCGGCGGTGCGATCGCATCCAAGTCTTCTAAAACCTCAGTAACAGATTGGTAGCGTTCAATAAAATGGAAACGCACCATCTTACTAACAATATTTTTTAGACTGTCGCTAACTTGTAAAATCTGTTTATTGTGCGTCGAGTAATCCCAGACAATTTCACAAGTTTGGGGGTCTTGCGGGAGATTCGTAGGAAGCTTACCGGTGAGGGCTTGAATCACAATGATTCCTAAAGCATAAATATCGTTATAAGGTTGCGGGACAGACCTCGGATTGTATTGTTCCGCCGGCATATAACCGATTGTACCGATCGCCTGCGATGTTAATATTTCACCCGTAGAGTTAGCCGTAAAGGTGCTGATTTCTTTAACAGCCCCAAAATCTATCAAAACAATTTTACCATCCTTGGAGCGCCGAATTAAGTTAGCCGGTGTAAGATCGCGGTGAATAATATTTGCTTGGTGTACAAAATTTAAAATTCTAGAATTTCTCGTAAAAAGGCGATCGTCTGTGATTCCGTCCACTGCTGACCTGCCGGCAAAAATTCCTGACTTAGGGGTGTTCCTTCAATATATTATTGAACTAGATAAAAATGTTTTTTTTCTTCAAAGCGATCGAACAATTTGGGAATGCGCGAGTGATTTCCGAGAGTCTGCAAAGCCCTAACTTCCCTTTGAAATCGCTCCCGGCATTTTTCCAATACCCGGAGTTCGTCGCATTCAGGAAAAGGAATTTCCTTAATCGCGCAGGGAGGATTTTCGGATTTTTTTATATCTTGAGCCTTGTAGGTTCTAGCAAATCCTCCCTGTCCTAATTGATCAATAATTCTGTAGCGTTCAGCCAGTATATCTCCGGGATTGAGACACATAAATTTTATAGTTCATCTTGGGCTTCGACCGTTGATGTTGATTATAATACAAAATCTGGGTTCACTACTTCATGGATGGGATTTAGCGGTTGCAACTTATCTCAAATATAAAAAATAATCCTAGATATTGGATAGTCCCCTAAATCGCCTTTGACAAGGGGGACTTAAAATTAAGTGTTGTTCCCCCTTTTTTGAAAGCTTGTCATTACCCACATCTCCTAAAAGCGCTCGCGTGACGCGCGATACCGCCAGGGAATAAATTCCCTGACTAATAGCTTAAGTCAGTTAAAACTGACTAATTTATTAGTGTGTTTAGTGATTTGTTAAGTGAATGCAAACTCGCTTCCCCTAGGTTGGAACAAAAGCAGGACTCTTAGGTAAATGAAAAGTTTAAAAACCGGGAAATTACCAGCTTTTGAATAGGTAATAGAAAGCAATAATTCGGGGAATTTCTGCCATTTGTAGCAAATATTTAGATAATTGATATCGTGTCCAATAAATTGACCTTTGTCGAATTGGTTCGCAAATTGGAGCGTATGCAAGTTCGCATTAACCTTGCTGATTGCGGTCAATCGACAGGATATGATATCAAATGCGGTAGCATTGGAATGATGTTGACTGTTGACTGTTGACTGTTGGCTGTTGACTGTTAACGGTTGACTGTTGGCTGTTGACTGTTGACTGTTGATTTACTATTCCGATGTTAACGGATTTGATATTCTTTTTAATAACGAGAATCTTCCAAATTCCTAACAAAAAAAATCCCAGGTTGTTCCTGGGAATCATAAATATTAAGAAAAATTAGTGCTATTTTAATATATTTAATTAGCTCAAAAGCTGTCATAATCCAGCATTCCCAGTTGGAGAGTTGAGAGCGGAAAGCGGGGCGGGCGTTCCCGTGCAGATGCCGCACCCGATCGCATTTTCCAGTCTCCAGAAAACAGTTGCATTCATTTTGCATCACCCGTTAAGCTTGGTTGCTGTTGCGAGTCTGGCTTGCCAGCTCCAACAGTTGTGCCCAGCGTTTTTGGACTTGTTTGGGAGTGCAGTTAAGTGCTGTGGCGATCGCCTTGTCGCTTTCTTGATTCTGCTTCATTTCCAACAATTCCAGCATTTGGGGAGACAGCCCTGCGCGAAATGCTTCCCATTTGTCGGAAGTCATTCCCAGCTTTTGATCCACATCAGCACCCAGCCATTCGTGTACGAGTTTCCAGTTTTGAGTGCGGGCAAATTTTTCGACGTGGTACTTAAACCGTTGTTGCAAGTAGTCGCGCTGGCGGGAAGACAAACCGAGAACGCGATCGATTTCCGAAGCCGAAAGGTCTTGCAATTTCAACATTAAGTAGTTCACGCATTCGGGCTGATTTTGAGCTTCCAGATAAGCGATCAATTCAGCGACTACTCGATCGCGCAGCACAGCATCAGCCGGATCGACAGTTTCCGAAACCATTTGTTCGCGCACTTGTTGCAGCGCCGGAGAACGGCTGTACATTTCGGCATCTTCTCCCTTGCCGGACTCTACAGCCATTTCAATGTCGATCGCAGTTTCGGGAGGCTGGCCCTTGGCAAATCCTTGAGCGCGAAGCACGATCAGGCGCTGGCGGTTGCGGCCGGGCAAACCGATTTGGCGCTTGGCGTAGTGTTCGGTAAAAGCCATGTACTCAGCCAATTCAATTTGCGTGCGGGGAGTGTAGTTGAGATCGAGTTGGTGTTCGCGGCGGAAAGCTCGCAAAGCTTCGATGTAAAAGCCTTGCAAAAAGTCTTCAATCATGTTGTAACGAGCTTGGAAGTTCAAGTTCGAGCGGAAAGATGCAACATGGCGGTAAATCATCGATGCGAGGTGAGAGTGCAGTTCGACGCGGCCGCTTTTGGAACCGAGGCGGTAGAATTGCAGAGTTTTTTGCAACCGGTGTTCGGCCAAGGTGATTTGCCAAGCTTCTACTTCGCCGGAAACTTGGATGCGATCGCTTTTTTGGCAAATCCGTTCAACTTCCTTAGCAATCCGCATCGCCACTGCTTGAGCGCTGCGGCTGGGAGCTTTCATGGAGGCTTGCAATTCTTTCAGGGCGAATTCAGCCAAAGCCAGAACATCGATGCTGGGAGCAGTATTGATTTCGGCGGTTTGTGCGCCTGCTGCAGCAGGAATGAAGTTGAGGCCAGAAGCGGTGTTGCAGTTGACGGCGTTGGTGGCAGTTTTGACAGTCATGGCGTTTATCTCGTGGTAGCGCACAGCGTGCGAGGACATTTGTCAGGGAGCGAGGCGGCAGTTGCTGGCGGTTTCGCTTGCTGTGCTGATTCAACTCTCTATACATTGAATATAGGGAAATAGAGATAATCGCAGTGATGCCACTGTTCCACTCTCTCATGCAACAGTTTTTGGCTGCTGAATCTGATTCTAAGCGCTGGCTGTGGGAGATTGGTTTTATTGCCCTTAAAGCCTTATTGTACAAGCATTCTGAGCTGTTATGCGGGTGTGGCGATCGCTCCTTTGACAGACGGTGTTCTGGGGCCTCTGAGTGGACAATTTACCAACTGGCCTTTTGAGGGGGTTTTCGGCGTTGGAGATTGTGGAATCAAGAGTCGGCAGAGTGTAGCGAACTTCACTATCTTCAAAACCTACGCCACAGAAGTTAGGAAACCCGGTGAATTTAGAAATTTGCTCTGATGGCAGAAGGCAGGTTTATTGACCGAAGCCAGATTTCTGGCTCCAAAGCGAGGCCCGAAGCGATGTATTTTATTAAATCAGCCCGGTTGGTTTGATGACGGCAGGTAAGTCCTTACAGAAGTTTAGACCCGCAAATTGACAACAGCGATGCTGAGTCGATCGAATTAAATATTAAAGGTGATAATTCCTCTCAAGCTGAAATATGCAATTTTAAGTACGCGACAGGTTTTCGAGAATATCGGGTGGTGGCTTAAAAAATTGTACCTGATGCCCATCCACAATCTCAGTACCGATGAGCTGCGAACACACAGCTCGTAAAGACTTCCAAAGCATTGTCTCCTCGTAATGTTCTAATTCGGCTGGAATGTGATCTAGCAGAGTTTGAGAGCAGACCACAATCAGTTGTTTCTGAGCCCGAGAAAAAGCCACATTAGACCGATTGAGGTCTAAGATAAATTCCACATTTTTACTAATTGCTGAGGGGTCGCTGGCTGTTGCCGACACAATGATATAAGGTCGCTCGTCACCTTGTAAGCTTTCAACAGTATCAATTACATCGATCAGGTCGCCGGAGTCCTTCAAATAACTTTTAAGCAGTGTGCGCTGCGCTCTGTGTGGAGTGACAATAGCTACAGAGTTGTTTTCTATTGCTCTTCTATTTTTTGCAGCAGCAATAATTTTCTCAATAATCCGCACCTCAAGCATATTGCTGCGTTTTGACAGGCGCTCAGAATGAAGAACAAGAATTAGACCTTTTGACTCCTCCTGCAAAAGACTATTTGAATCGGGCAACCTTCCTTTTAGTTCAATATTATCCAGTTGGTAAATACGAGAAATTAAATTACAAATCAGCGGTGGCAAACGGAAAGTAAAACTCAACGCAGAACTCATAATGGCTGAATCTGAAACTCCTGTAATTTTAATATTTTTAACCGCATCATATGCACTCACATAAGGCTTGTAAAATTGACTTGGCGGACGGTCTTCCTGCTCCCAATTATGAGCAACAATTGGTGAGAGCTGCCGATGATCTCCGGCAAGCATGATTTCTCCGTCACTTTTTACTAATGTAGCCAGTGACAAAAAGTGTGGAAACACCATCATGCTTGCTTCATCAACGATTAGTGTAGGTACTTGGATACCTTTCATTTCCAGCGATAATTTCAAAAGAGCACTGGTTGTGCCGCCGATGACCACGACAGCATTTGAACGCATTTTATTCAACCGGGCTGCACAAGACTTAGAGGCAAAACATTCAATATTTTTTTCGATATACAACTCACCCTGTTTCGGGTCAACTCGGCTAAGTTGTATCGGGGGTACTGTTAATCCCGATTTATCTGCCTGTTGCTGAAGGATTGGTAAGAGGCTATCGAGGCGCAAAAGCAAGTTGTTTACAGCAGTATGGGTAGGCGCTGCGATGAGAACGATATCTCCGATCAAACAACGCGCCAAAATTCTTAAAAAAGTAGCGATCGCAGTTGTCTGTGTCTTGCCAGTTCCTGGGGGCCCCTGTAAAAGTTGAATTCTAGCGGTTAAGCCACTGACAGCAGCAGCTACTTGATCGGCATCCAACTTCTGCGCGTTAGGCAATTTTAGAGACTCTAGCAAATTCTGGTATTGTTCTAACTTGTCTGTGGCTGGAGACTGTTGCAGAGGGATCTGAGGACGCTCGGGATCGAACCATTGACATACATGACTTCCCAAACCACTTATTAGTCTATTGTCAACCTTTCCGGCTACAAAATTAGAAATAGTTTCATCTAAAGTAGCATGGGAAAAAATGTTTTCATTTTGCTTATTATAAAACCGACTGAGGAGTTTATAGCCGTCTCGTTCCTTTGTTAGTATTACTGAAAGCTCAATTTGTCCGGTCTCCCAGTCAATATTATCCACAACACACGTACTTCCACCGCGTAGAAGTTGAGCTAATGTTTGACCGCGATGCGGATCGTTAAAACAGGGGCTAAGCCTTACAAAGTTGCCTTTTTCGATCGTGCAGTTAGTCTCGAAAACTTCATAATTAATACCGTACCCATCAAGGTTGATAGTGGCTGTCAGCCTATTATTGCCGTGGGAGACAACATCACTAATAGGAATAGTGCGCCCTAGAGGGACGCGATAGACAGGCGGGACTAGGTGAGTAGCAATCCAGTTTGTCACTTTAACGTGATGATCCAGCCGGAGATAGTCAATCCCCGCCTGAGCTGCATTATCTACCCCAAGCGTGAATTCCAGCAACTTAGCGATGACAAGAGATGGTTTTACTATATCTGGGTTCTTAAACCGAATGCTTTCTTCAACCCATCGCAGCGCGTGTACGCGGGCGCGAAAATAATCCTTGAGATAGTTAAGTTTCCCGGCGCTGTTGTAACGCTCAATTGCCTTAGCAACTGCTGGCGATAGATTTGGGTCTTTTGGATCTGGCAATTTTCGCCAGTAGGCGCGCCAGTAGGGTGCTGTTAAGGAATCAAAAAAGCGACTGCGGATTTCAAACTTGTGCTTGCTGGCTTGCTCAGAAGGTTTAGCTGCCCACTTCCCCTGAGCATCTAAATCCAAATCAGTCTTAAAATCGAAGATATCCTGTGTAAAAGCTTGCTCGAGATCGACCTCGGCACCAGACACCCGTCGCCGCCAGTGATAACGCCTCCCAAACCACGACAGAGAAGTAACCACAGCTAAGCCTCTCCCTGTCCATCCCAAAGCAAAGCGCTGATCGACTTCATCGTGCAAGCAAGAATAGATGAGTTGCTCTAAACTCTCGCGGCATCCTAGCAGTTCCCGGAGGTGGCCGAGCAACTGCGAGCTGACGCGCGAGCATCCTTCGACCAACTGATCCATCTCGGATCGAGACCAGACATAAAAGTGAATAGGAGCGGTTTCGGCCTCGGCTACCTCATCAATAGCCTCAACCAGCTTCATTAGAAACCCTTGAATTAGCTGTTTCTCAGCGCCTGTGTCTTCTCTGTATTCCCCCGTCCACGGGGAGGTTTGAAACTCAATAACTTCTCTACCTTGGAGGGAACGCTCTTCATAGACTGGGCGATTATTTTGATCGCGCCCTACCTCCCACCGTTCCTTTACCGTGGGGTCTGGCTGCCAGTGTCCATTTACCTGCGTGAAGCTTGTATGTAATTTTCCTTCGCTCTTGGTCACATGAGCTGCGAGCGCTCCTATCCTGTTTTCTACATAGTCGTAATCCACAGAAAGGTAAACGCGAATCAGCCGTTCACCATTAATTATGTGCTCTGGAAGTTGACCTTGACCTGCATAAGGTAGCGACTCTACTTCATAGGAATCTGGGTTAATATTCCCGCCTGGAAGTGTACGCCTCCGAGTTTTTGCTTTTAACTGGATAAGTTCTAGGTTATCGCTAAAGCTTGGATCTTGCCGCACTTTAACTGCCTGCTGTCCGGCTAAGTCGAGTTCAGCCAAGTCATCGATTTTGTGAATCCCTGCCTCTCGCAAAACTCGTACTGCTGATGGATCTAAGCCTATTAGTTCAAGGCGACGCAATCTGGCACTTTCTGATAGGCAATGAATATTGAAAACACAGCCATCACACTTCGGATCGATTTGATAGTCTAAATCAGCTAAATCAGCCTGAACTACGCGGTTTAGTGTGCCCTCAGATGCCAGAAGGCGATTAATGTCAGCTTCTTCTGTATCTAGCTTAAACGGTTTTAGATCGAGGATGAGCTGACTTTTATTTGTACTTTCATCAATCCTAGCGACCACGCATTCGATATCTTCTGGTCTGAGTTCTACGCCACAGATTGCCACTGGACTCGCTTGGATAAGCAGCCGTACTAGCATCCGGTATAGAGCAACCTGCACGCGGTGGTAGGTACGGTCTCGACGACTGGCTTTGCATTCAACAATTCGCAGCTTTGGTCGATTGTCTTCCCACAGGATTAGTACAAAGTCAATTTGGCCTTTGATCTGGAAAGCTCCCTCGTCTGCTTCGACGGAAATTTCGCGTCCATATGCTCTTTGTCCTGAGCTTATACCTTGCAATTGTGCGACAAAGGTAGTCCAGGGTGTCTTCTTTTCATCAGCAGACTTTTGGCTGTACAAAGTGAGGTCAATGAGACCATTTTTTTGGAGAGAAGTTTCCCATTCGTTCTCCCTCAATCGCCCCGCCTCTTGGAGAACTGGATCTAAGGAGTTGAAGAGGCGTTCTGCAAAGGGAAGCTCTCGGGCAAGCTTTCGGTTATTATGCTCTAGCTTAAAGCGGCGATCGCAAGATTGATAATGGATGTACTCGCCGATTTCGGTAACTCGGACAGATGGTTTAGTTACTGGGGTTAACATAAATTTAAAAATAAAATGTTTAAATTAGTCAGACTGGCATAAACTCTGCAAATCGACTAAATTTGAGTAATCATCTCACAATTAACTTAGCGGTTACATGACAATAATCACCTTTAATTGTGACACTACTCACTGCAACTATTTTTATTATAAATTCATAACTCGCCCCGATTCTCTCTCCAATACCAAAGTCACAGGCCCGTCATTCTCTATCAAGACTTGCATCTGAGCTCCAAACACGCCTGTTTTGATTTTTAAGCCGCTCTGGCGCAACTTTTCGACAAATTTATCATAAAAAATTTCGGCTCGTTCAGGAGCTGCCGATCGGTCAAAGGAAGGTCGCCGACCTTTGCTGCAGTCCCCGTAGAGGGTAAACTGACTGACCACCAGCAACTCGCCGCCGATGTCTTGTACGGACTTGTCCCAGCGGCCGCCCTCGCTGGCTGAGTCGGGAAACAAACGCAGTTCCAGGCATTTGCGAGCCATCCAGTCGAGTTCTGCTTCGGTGTCGGTGTCTGCAATAGCGACAAGCAAGTTAAGTCCGCGGCCTATTTTGCCGACAATTTTACCGTTAACTTCGACTTGAGATGATTTGACTCGCTGGATGATGACTCGCATTTGAGATTAGAAATATTTAAAGCAAAAACTCAAAATCAAAAAGTAAACTTCCGTTTTCAACAGTCCTGGACGCATCAATACTAAAGAAACCGGGTTTTTAACCAGCATTAAAAGCATTGATGCCGTTTTTTGGTTAAAAACCCGGTTTCTCGCCACCCGTGCGTAAGTGTTTTTTTCCTGAGTAAAAGCGACGCAGAGCCTCTAGACATCGGTTCCCAGGCTCTTGGCCGGGGAACCAGTAATATTTTACTGTTAGTTTTTCCCAAAACCTTTGCCGCGATTGGTTGAAGGCATACAAAGACAGTTTTCGATTTGCGATCGCAAAGTCTCGCTATCCAAACCCTGACCGATCAAAACAAGCTGGTTTTTGCGATCGTCGCCTTTCCACTCGTCGTCGTCCATCGAAAATCGCTTGCCGCTCAAATGGAAAATATGCCGTTTCGGACTTTCTTCAAACCACATAATCCCTTTCGCACGAAACACGTTTGTTGGCAGTTGGTTGTCTAAGAAATATTGAAATTTTCTCAGAGAAAACGGCTTGTCGCTTTGGAAAGAAATTGAAGTAAATCCGTCATTTTCTAAATGGTCGGAGTGGTCGTGATGGTCGTGGTCGTGATGGTCGTGGTCGTGGTCGTGATGGTCGTGGCCGTGGTCGTGATGGTCGTGGCCGTGGTCGTGATGGTCGTGGCCGTGGTCGTGATGGCCGTGGTCGTGATGTTCGTGACTGCTAGCAGTTTCCTCAGATTGGAAATATTTGTCCGACTCAAACAACCCGACACTGAGGACTAGCGGTAGGGGAACTTGCGATTTTACTGTTCGCAAAATTCTAGCACCTTCTTTGATATCGCGAATCTTAACTTCCAACAAATCTAAATCTGCTTCTTCAACCAAATCTGTTTTGTTGAGGATAATTATATCGCCGTAAGCTATTTGACTGTAAGCTGCTTCTGAGTTAAACAAATCTAAGCTATAGTTAGCTGCGTCTACTACTGTCACTATCGAATCTAGACGGGTCAGGTCGCGCAATTCTGTGCTTAAAAAAGTTAGAGCAACTGGCAGGGGGTCGGCGAGTCCGGTTGTTTCTACTACTAGATAATCGAGGTTTTCTTGACGTTCTAAAACTTTGTAAACTGCATTTACCAAGTCTTCATTAATTGTGCAGCAAATGCAGCCGTTGTTCAGCTCAACCATGTTGTCGTCGGTGGTGACAATCAGTTCGTTGTCGATGCCGATTTCGCCAAATTCATTGACTAAAACTGCTGTTTTCAAACCTTGCTGGTTGGTCAGGATGTGGTTGAGCAGGGTTGTTTTGCCACTACCGAGAAATCCTGTAATGATGGTAACGGGCAAGCCGTGTTTGGGAGCGTCCATCGCCTGCTCTGTCTCGGACTGAGTTGTAGATTGCATAGCTTGAATGTCAAATAACGTCTGAAGCTTAAACTTGTTGTCCTATTGTATCTTATATTAATTCCGAACAGCGCATTACAAGTGCTAATTATCGGAAATTGCTAAGTGTTCGATCGCACCCTGTTTAATTTGGCGATCGAATACTTGGCAAAAGTACCTCTAGGAGTTGGTCTGCAACGTGTTTCCAGGTAAACCCAGCCGCTACAAAATTGGGGCCTGCTTCGCGAGAGCGATCGCACAACTCCGGCTGTTCTATAATGTTTTTCATTAAGGCGATCGAATGTTCTAAATCTGGCATCAGGCGAAATATCGGCATACCGTTAGAAGTACCTTCTTGAAACGTGCTTTCGACGTGCCAAGCAAAATCTGGAGTTGTAAAATCATCCGTCGGGCCGCCTTTAGTGCAGATTAGCGGCAAGCCACAAGCAATTGCTTCTAGTGCTGGCAAATTGAACCCTTCTGCTAAATAAAGAGATACGTAGGCATCGGCGGCTTAATAAAGTTGAGCCATTTTTTCAAAAGGCAGTGTTTCTCCTATATAAGCCATGCGCGGCAAAACTTGTTCTGCTTCGTCAAAGGTTAATTCGTCTATGTTTTGAGCGATCAGAGAATCCGACTCATATATTGATTCTTCTCCTTTCAATACTAATCTGGCTTCGGGATAACTTTCAACTACAACTGCGAAAGCTTTTAACAATAAATCGATGCCTTTATTGGGAGATCCTGCACCGATATTCAAAAATACAAATCCTTCCCATCCTAGCTGTTTTCGCAAAGCTTCGCGTTCCGATTTTGTTAAAGGTTTGTATATATTCGGATCGATGCCGCAAGGTATGACAATTGTGCGATCGGGATTCGCACCGCTGCGGATAAATCCGGTTTTCGACCAATGGGAAGGCGTAATAATAATTATATCAGAGTTGCTGTGTCCTTCGCGGAGGGAAGCTGCGCCCGTTATTCTAAAGTTTTCGTTGTGCAGAATTCCCCATTCTGTTGTGGCAAACAAGCACGTCCGTTTTGTATTTGAGGGTGCAAAATTGTAAGGTACTGAGATCCGTAACGTAGCGTCTGCTTTTAGAGACGCGGAAGGGTGAGGAATATTTTTTATTGCTGCTTCAGCATTTGCGTCTAACAAACCGATTGCTGGCTGCCAATTTTCGTCTAGATATGGGATATCTTTGTGGAAAATTTCTAAGTTGGGATATTTCAGCATTTCTAGTAGCTGAAATTGATTGGCGATGGCGTAGGAGTGTGGCAAAAAGCGCCAGCCTTCAACAATTATACGCATTTATTTGTTACTTGTTAATTCTTAATTAATTAAACGCTGCAAAACGCAACCATGTAAACGATTGTTCGGACTGAGTTGTAGATTGCATAGCTTAACTATCAAATAATGTCGATCGCACTTTTATTGTGTTTCTTATTGTATCTTATTTAGAACAAGCCCCGATCGACCCGGTTTCTGGGAGAATTTTTGGGTGCGGCAGCACAGCACCTACCCGCGAGCCCGCAATCAACTCCAGAGTACAACGGCACTTGTTGGCTTGTCACCTGTTTTCCCAGTAAATCCAGCCGCGAAAAAATTGGGGCAGACTTTCGCCAGTGCGATCGGTCCATTTCCCCTGCTCTACAATAGTTTTAATTATTAATCTGCGTAAAATATTTAAACTTCAACTAAAACAGGGCGGTGGCTAAAAATAGCCACCGCCCTCAAGATAATATCGAGTTATCTAAATCTGTGCTTACGCAGGAAGCAAGACTGAATCGATAATGTGAATGACACCATTGTCAGCAGCAACATCGGGTGTAGTAACGGTAGAATCATTAATTTTGACGCCATTGGAAGCATCAATTTTAACTTCTGAGCCTTCAACTGTCTTCGCAGATTTCAGTTTGACCACATCAGCGGCCATAACTTTGCCAGAAACGACGTGATAAGTCAAGATTTTTTTGAGCTTAGGGATGTCCTTAAGCAGTGATTCTACAGTACCTGCGGGAAGCTTAGCAAAAGCTTCGTCTGTAGGAGCGAAAACTGTGAAGGGCCCAGCGCCTTTGAGAGTATCTACTAAACCAGCAGCTTTGACGGCAGCAACTAGAGTTGTAAAAGAGCCTGCCGCAACGGCGGTATCAACGATATCAGCCAAGTGAGTCACCTAGGTTTTGTATTCTGTATATCAATATAGCGCTAAAAAGTTAATTTAGCTACCTAATTTTTCTCGATCTCAATCAGATTTGCTGATGATTAATATAGCATTTTTTTTATTTAACTATTTTCGCAAAATACCTATCTAAAGGTAGATAATATTTTTAGTAATTTACTGTATTTTAAATTAGCAATGTGATTATAAATACATAGGTAAGAGGCTCGCCCCAGCGCCGTGTTGAAAGTCAAAAGCACTTTTTTTGTGATAGTGCGAACTCCCGTAGATTCTGCAGGTTATATATTTAGCAAGCGGGGACAGCACTACAAAAGCAAAACTAAGATCCTGCCGATCGGCATTTTGACTTAATTAACAAAACATTCAATATCCAGCACAGCCCTAACCCACCCTCAAGCCAGCCACCGCAGACTAATGGCAACAGTTGAGCAAATCCCGATCTAAACTGTTAAAAGCAATTAGCTAGCTAAAAAAAGCCGACATGAGATACAAATTACTAGGTAACAGCGGACTTCGCGTTTCAGAAATCTGCCTCGGAACCATGACTTTTGGCGAAGAGTGGGGTTCAGGCGCTTCCTACGAAGAAAGCCGCAAAATGTTCGACGCATTTGCAGCAGCAGGCGGCAATTTCATTGATACGGCGAATCTCTACACCAACGGTACAAGCGAAAAATATATCGGCGATTTTATCGCAGCCGATCGCGAAAAATGGGTAGTTGCCACCAAATACAGCCTCAACACCAAGAATGGCGAAATCAACGGTTTCGGCAACCACCGCAAAAATATGGTGCAAGCAGTAGAAGCAAGTTTGAAGCGACTGCAAATTGAATATATAGATTTGCTGTGGCTGCACGCTTGGGATTTTACCACACCAGTCGAAGAAGTAATGCGCGCCTTTGACGATTTGGTTCGCGCCGGCAAAGTTCTTTATATCGGCATTTCCGATACACCCGCTTGGATTGTTTCTCAAGCAAATACGATCGCCCAAATGCGCGGTTGGACACCATTTATCGGCCTGCAAATCGAGTATTCTTTAAAAGAGCGAACACCAGAACGGGATTTGCTCCCGATGGCAAAAGCCTTAAACATTGGCGTGACAGCTTGGAGTCCCCTAGCAGGCGGCTTGCTAACAGGAAAATACAACACTTCAGAAACCGCCAGCGAAACTAAACGGCTTGATTCGCCTGAATCGGGAAAAATTAGCGAACGAAACCTCAATATTGCTCGCGAAGTTAGCTCCATAGCAGCCGAAATTGGCAAACCAGCCTCTCAAGTAGCCCTGAATTGGCTGCGACAACAGTCAGTCAAAGTTATTCCGATTGTGGGTTCCCGCAAACTCTCGCAACTGCAGGAAAATCTCGCTTGTTTAGAGTTTCAATTAACTCCCGAACAAATGCAGCAGTTAGAGAAAGTAAGTGCAATTGAATTGGGTTTTCCCCACGATTTCTTAAAGAGTTCGATGGTGCAAGATTTTGGATTTGGAGGGGGAATCGCTAAAATAGACAGCCGCCGACTTTAAAGTTGCTGCTATCTTCTAGTGGCGGGTTAACGCGGATATGGGCGAACCCGCCCTCAGAGGAATAATTGAGATTGGTACTGTCTCGCGTGACTTTAACCTCGTACCCCAGCACCAATATCATCACCATAAAATCCTAGGCTTCTCATCGCTCTTACCTGGTTTCCGCGATATTGTCGAGCGGGTATAAGATGTGGGTTAAACCCGGCTTCATAAACTGTTATTTATGAATCTATCGCAAGTTATAAATTTTGGTTAATCTTTATATATAGTCATTTCAAATAAAAAAGAGACACTATTGAGCGCAGTAGTCACAGATGAGTTCATCTAAAGATGTCCCAGGAGGAGCATACATTCTGGCTCGCTTTAAGGCACTAAAATCGTGTTCAATATCGTTCAGGTCGGGAGAATATTTTGGGAGAAAAAGAACTTGATGTTCCGTTTCCTCTACCAGTTCTCGGATGGCTGTTTTTCGATGAATCGGTGCATTATCCATGATTAATATAGATGGCTCTGTCAGAGAGGGTAATAAATATAAAGATAACCACCCTTCAACACCTTCTGCATTGAGGCTGTCCGTAAAAACCATTGGGGCAATTAAGTCCTTTTTCCCTTTCAGTCGAACCGCTACTAGATTTTCTCTTTTCCCCCGTTTTCCTGACTTTTCGCCCCAGATTTTTTTTCCTCTTTAAGACCCGCCATAAGCACCATCTTGAAACTCTTCAAATCCTGACTCATCAATAAAGACCCGACTTTGACTTCCCGATACTTTAATCAATTCTCTCAGATATCTGTAGTATTTCATTCTTGCTTCTCGGTTTCTCTCCTGGTAACCCCGTTCTTTTTTTTTTCGAGTAATTTTCATTTCTTTAAGAGCATAAGATATGGCACTTGGTCTTACCCCAAACTTCTTTGCTCTATCGATTAATCTGGTATCTGGATTTTCTTTTACATCCTTTTCTAAGGCTTGCCAATCTAGTTTTCTCTTACGCCTTTTTACCTGTGTGGCCAATACGGTCGGTCCGACCCAGCCACCGATATATCGTTGCCCTTCCTACCTTAAAACGTCCGGCCGCTTGAGCGATATGACCGCCATTTTCTACATAATCCACTACTCTTTTTCTCAAATCAATACTGTAAGACATTTTCCTAGTGGCTTGACTATTTTTATTCATTTTACCTCATTTTTAAATAGTCTCATACTTATTTGAAATGACTATATATGAGGATACAAACGTTACTTAGCAGCGATCGGATAAGCTTAAAAGAGGTGAAGTTTGTCAAATTAAATGGCAACAAAAAGTAGAACGCAAATTTTCTCTATTATACAAAATAAAAGACTAAAAGGTCGATGCAGAATTTGCGGGTAGCCTCTAAGAAGTTTGCAAGGCGTGGCTAGCTAGGAGAGAGTGGGAATATTTGTATGGTACGGATACATCGACAATCCCTACATTCAAGTTTTTTAAGGGATTTTTAACGGCGACGCACCCGCGCGATCGCTATTGTATGGTTTTTGAGAATTTTTATTACAGGATGGTTAAATAAACAAGCCCAAAAATTGTTAACAGGCGAATTGAAATATCAAAAACCATAAATCGAACTCTTGCTGCAGTCGCACGATCGATCGCACCTCCCCCAATCTAAATATTCCCTGACATTTGCTTGCCAAGTCGAAGTCATTACGAGTATGATTTAAATAAGAGTAAAACAGACAGGCGCCATGAGGATTGCAGAAATACCCCTCAACCAGATTCGCCGCCCCTTGCCGCGAGTCAACGACCAAACGAAAGTAGCCGCCCTGATGGAATCGATCCGCGAGGTAGGTTTAAACGAACCCATCGATGTGCTAGAAGTAGAGGGTCAGTATTACGGATTTTCCGGCTGCCACCGGTACGAAGCTTGCCAGCGTCTCGGTTTAGAAACCATCCGCTGCAAAGTCCGCCGAGCTCCCCGTGCCGTGTTGCAGATGCACTTGGCCTGAGCCTCTCAACAGCAATTGACGACAGGCTTTCGTTCGATCGCCCAAACCTTTCTCAGATATTCGATCGACAATCACTAAAAACAAGGTACAAATTTATGACTGCCAACAACCACAAACAACATCTTTACCCGACGCGGATCGATATGTCAGCCGGCACCCGCACTCAAGTAGTCGGGCTGCTCAACGGGACGCTGGCTACGACTCTGGACTTAAAAACTCAAGTCAAGCAAGCTCACTGGAACGTCAAAGGCATGGACTTCTATCAGTTGCACTTGCTCTTCGATGAAATGGCGGGAGAACTTGAAGAATACATTGATATGGTTGCCGAACGAATCACAGCGTTGGGCGGTTTGGCTGTAGGAACAGCCCGCAGCGCCGCCGCCGATTCGATCCTGCCAGAATTTCCTTTTGACATTGTAGAGGGCAAACAATTCGTGACTGCTTTGGCCGATCGCTATGCACCCTACGCCAAACACCTACGCGCGGCGATCGACAAAACATCGGAACTCGGTGATGCTGACACCTCCGACTTGTACACCGAAATTTCCCGAGTAATTGACAAGCGCTTGTGGTTCCTAGAAGCCCACTTGCAAGGTTCTGCGACAACAGGAACAACAGTCGCACCCGAAAAAGTGGCCGCAAGATAGCTAATTGGCGTTGTGGGGCCGGCACTTTTACCAGTAGGCCCCAAAGATGTATTGTCCTTAAGACTCGGGACAGTTTACGATCGAGAATATGTCCATTTATCAATTTGGATGACTTTTTCGTGGCAGCTAATATTCCTGATTATGCTCCTCAACTTCAGCGTCTGATGCAAGAAGCGGGGCTTTCGAGCGATCGAGAACTCAGCCAAAAAGCAGGAGTTCCCGAAATTCAGCTAAGCCGCCTGCGTCGCGGCTTAGCTTTCAAAACCCGAGCCGACATCCTGCTCAAAATCAGTCAAGCTTTGGAAATTTCCTTAAATGAACTGCTCGCAACCTTTGCCCCCGAGCTTGTAGAGTTAGAACCTGCGCCGCCGAGTGCCCTAGAGCGAGAATATCAGCGCCTGCAAGCTACCATCGAACAGCAGCGAGAATCTTTGCTGCAGGAATTTCAGCTTTCTAGCGTGCAAATTTTAGAATCTTGGATGTTGCAGTGGCCGACTGCGGCGAGCAAGGCTGAGGAAAATCACAACTTGCGGGCCCAGAAACTGCTGCCGTTGTTGCGGCCAGTCGAGCAGTTATTGGAGCATTGGGGAATAGAGTCGATCGCCCCAGTCGGAGCCGAACTTCCCTACAACCCGCAACAGCACCAGCTCATCGAAGGAAAAGCCGAGCCGGGAGAATTAGTTAAAGTTCGCTACACAGGCTACAAACAAGGCGACAAACTCCTCTACCGCGCCAAAGTTAGCTTGGTTTGAGCGATCGCCCAAGGCATTCGGTACAATAAAGATTTTCCAGTTCAAAAATAACTCGCCCCCTGTGCGCCGATAGTCCGATCGCCATCTCTGGCACTCAAAACCCTTGGGGCGCTGCGGGGTTCTGGCGCTTTTTCCCTCTGTTATTTGGATCGGAGTCCATCTCGCAGCTATACTAACCCTAGTCTGGCTAGAAATTCTGACATTCCCACCGCAAAATATGAGTCCTGTAGTTAAAATTATTCAACCCTCTGGCATTTTAGACGGCACCAAGGCAAGTCAATTCCGCCAAGAGATTAGTGACCTAGTGGAAGCGGGAGCCGATGTGGTATTGATCGACTTCCAAGATGTGACATTTATGGATAGTTCTGGTTTGGGCGCTTTAGTCTTGGCGCTCAAAACAGTCCGGGCCGCTGGAAGTCAATTAGTTGTCTGTTCTATCAACGAGCAAATCCGCATCTTATTTGAACTCACCAGCATGGATCGAGTTTTCGAGATATTTTCCACCCGCGATGCTTTTAATAGCAAAATTCTCTCAACTAACTAAATCCAGTGGCTGCTGTATTCTTGCTATTTGGTTGCAGATGTGCTGCCATAACTCAGCTAGCCAAAGTTTACCTTGAGTAAAGACCAATCATCATCAAAAACTGCCTTGGCGTTCAACTTTTGAGTGTATTTCAAAACTTGCTCTAACTGGTCGGCACTTGCATCGTTGTAAGCTGCTAGCAGGTCGATGAATGGGTCAAGCCCCCAGATATTGCCGTCAGGTTGGTGGATCTCGTATACCCCGTCGCTAAAGATGTACAGAGTGCTAAAAGCCTCCACATCGCAACAATTATCGACATAGGGGGCATCGGGGAACATCCCGACGGGCATTCCGGGGGTTTTTAATCGCTGGATTTTAGCCGTGCTTGTCGGCGACTGGGAAATCAACACTGCCGGGGGATGGCCGGCGCTGGCGTAAACTAGCTGGCGAGAAATGCGGTTGTAAACGCCGTACCAGATGGTGAAATACTTGTCATTTTGGTAGCTCATCTGGAAGGTGGTGTTGAGGGCGCGCAAAACGTCGCTGGGTTTGTAGTAGTCAATGTTGGGCAGCGCGCGCGATCGCAACAAATTTAGCACGGCGACAGAAGGCAGCGCCGCCCGCAAACCGTGACCGGCTACGTCTAGCAAGTAAATCGCCAAAGAATCGGCATCCAGCCAGTTGTAGTCGAAGCAATCTCCCCCCAACTGCCGGGAGGGAATGAATTTTGCCTCGATGCTGACAGGTTCCGTCATCGGATCTGGCAGCAGCGATTGCACGTACTCGGCTGCCTCGGCTAACTCGGCTTCGAGGTTTTGCATCGCAATTTTCAAGTCTCGGCCGAGTTGGTGCAGCCGCAATCCGGCGCGTACTCTCGCCTGTAACTCGTTAAGTTCGATCGGCTTGGAGATAAAATCGTCGGCACCTGCGTCGAGCCCTTTGACTCGATCGGCGATCGATCCCAAAGAAGTCAACAAAAAGAATTGTGTAGTTGACAGATCCGGATCGGCCTTAACTCGAAGGCAAACATCAATGCCGGTCAAGCGCGGCATGATCCAATCGCAAATGATCAGCGCCGGACGTATTTTTTGCGCTTGGGCTACGCCGTCTTCGCCATTACTTGCTACTGTCACTTCGTAACCCTGTTTTTTCAGGGTTCTCCTCAGCAGTTCTTGAACAGCAGTATCATCGTCAATAACCAGAATTTGAAACATGGGCACTCAGGTACTACAAGTCTTTCAAGGTCTGGGGGTCATTAAAAATATATTCTGTCAGCGCGGTAGTCTGAGATTGAGTATAGTCTAATAACATCGCTTTCCAGGTAAATGCTTTTGCCTGCCAGCCATCAAGTTCAATTTACCTTTAAATTTGAGCAAAATTTTGGCGAAGTCGAACTTACCCAGTTTATACTCAAAATATAAACTTTTATAGACTTTTTTGGGCGGCGGGCGTGAATTGACATCCGGGTGACACTTCTGGTATAATGAAGAGCTAATTACTCGATTTGACATTTATTTTCCTAGCAGCAAAAGCTAGTACGATCGAACTCCCATTCAAATTTGCCTAATTTTACAGGGCAAAAGAGTTGACAAGGTGGAAAATGACTCGGCTGGTGAATTACTGCGATGGGCGATCGTGGCGCTAGCAGTTGCCCGCCTTTTGGGAAAAAAGTTAAAAACGTAAAGTACAGGCAATACCATATTTGTCTATATTTTATGGAACTATAATTTCAGTGGCAGAGCGTGATTGAATTCAAAGGTTCCGAACAGTTGCAAGTCCTAAAGAAAGCGGATCTTCAAGTCAATACTGGTCTGAGTGCTTTAGAAAAAGTTTTATCGTGGTTTGCACAATTATACGACCCGCGAATTCCCACAAGTGTGTGGATACGCTGTCAATTAGCTTTGGCTGAGGGTTTTACAAATGCGGTGCGTCACGCCCACGAGGGTAAACCGCCGGATTTGCCGGTGGAGATTCAGGTGGCGGTGTGCAGTGAATCTTTAGAGATAGACATTTGGGATTCGGGCGCTGCGTTTGATTTAGAGCAAAAAATTAAAGATATGTCGGAAAAAATCGATTGTGAAGCTTCGGGGGGGCGGGGCCTAAAGTTGATGAAAGACATCGCAGACAGTCTCAGTTACAAGAGAATGGCTGATGGACGGAACTGTTTGTCGATCGTCAAAAATTATACTCCAATCTCGCAGGCGGACGATGAAAATGAGAGTTTGCAATTACCAGAGGAACTTTCTGATTGAGGAACAACCGCAGCTTTTAAAGGCGGGAGAGAGGATTTAGCCACAGCAGAATTGTCCGTTTTAATTCATTTAATTCTCGATACACTTCTTGTTTGACCCATTGTCCGATCGCGTCGAAGGGTGTAAAAATTTGACCCATAGGCCAGCTAACATCTTGACCTAATGGCGTTTGATGGTTGCCGGCCAGGGTTTGAACTGTAATCATGTCGGGAAATCTCGGTTTGAGCAGATTTGTCAACAGCAAGGTTTGGTCGATGTTGTCGCCGTTAAATTTGACTAAAAGATTGCGCCGGATTTGATAGCTATCTTGCACTAGGCGATTGGTGTCTTGCGGGGAAGGGGTAAACTCGACTTTAAAGACGGGGGAAATTTGCTCGACGATGGGAATGGCTTCGGAGGCTGCATAATTGTTGAAAGAAATCAGAATATTGCCTGCCCTTTCTATGTCAAATACAGAACCGATCAGCAAGTGCAGTTTGCATCCCATGCTGTGCCCTATCCCGTAGATGGGGAGATAGGAAGATTTGAGCAATTTAGTGGCGCGCAGGCGATCGAGGGCATTTTCAAATTTGTTGAGGACATCGCGGGCGATCGCAATATGATCCAAAGTATTGACAAACGGCGTTGCTACTACAACATATCCTTGATTTCCCAAAGCTTCTAACAGCCAGCGATAGGTTAGTTGCGGCGCACTCGCCACAAATGCACCGCCGAGAAAGTGTACGATCGCGATCGGTTTAGAAGGAATTAATACCCAGTTGCCGGAAACTTCTTGCCAGTCCATAAATTTCATCAAGTTTAAACTAAAAAGGCGATCGTCCTCAGAAAAGCAGAAAGTACAAAACAGAATTTTTTCTAAATCTTTGCTTTTAACTTTCTGCCTAAAAAAGGGGTTTAATATCATGTCCGGTCTACGATCGTAACAAAAAAAAGGTTCGTAGTGCGGACGACCGTCTGCAGAATCAAAGCGGACTCGCATTGGGCCGGCGCGAACCAATCTTATTGCGGTCAATTGACCGGACACGATCTTCTCTAGGATTTCCTGCCGATTTGGGACGATTGCTAAGAGTTCAATTCTACCGAATCACTGGTGTCTTCTACAGTTAAATCGCCCAACGGATCGTGAGCCTTTATCCATTTCCATTTGTTCACAGCACCTTTCGGAGACAACACTGTGGTAGCAATGCCGTACATTAGAGTCTGCAACACTTCCCGATTTAACCAGCTTTGTCCTAGCTTTCTCATGTAGTGCAGTGCCAAAAGTTCTCGAAATTTGTTAAATTTTTTCAACCGTGGCAAATTATTAAAACATACCTGTTCGTACTCGTTGAGCGATAACTCTTGTTCTCCCCGCAAGCGTCGCAGTTGGTTTTCCTTGACACAATCAGCAGCTATGCGCTTTTTCAGCCAGTGTTTGTCTGTCAGAGAGTTCCCTCTAATTCGATAATTTCCTAAAGGTGTCTTCGTTGCTAACAAGCCGTGCTTTTGAGCAATTTTGGTAAATAATTCTGTATCTTCTCCTACCTGCCAATCTTCTGCAAAGCCACCTTCTTGGAGTAGAATAGAGCGATCGACTACCACAGAAGACGGAAAAACCCAAGGACTTTCACCTGTCTCCTTAATCGCCTGCATTTCTGCTTTAGTTGTAGGATAGGTGGCAATATAGCCCAACTTGTTGCCGTGCTTGTCTAAATATCGCAAAGCATGAGCCACAGCTTTGACTTCGGGATTGTCTTCGAGCATTTTCAAACACACTTCTAGCTTGTTTGCTTCCCAGGTATCGTCGCTGTCTAGAAACGCTACATACTTGCCCGTTGCTCGATTTATCATTAAATTTCTAGCCTTAGAAACTCCAAAATTTTCGCAATTTCGGAAGTATTGAATTCGGGAATCTTGCTCGGTAAGTTTAGTAGCAATTTGGGCTGTAGCGTCTGTAGAGAAGTCATCAATAATTAAAATTTCTAAATGCTTGTGAGTACCGTTGACTGCGGAAACAACTGTTTCGGTTAGAGTATCTGCTGCATTAAATGCAGGAATAATTATACTGACTTTTTCGTTGTTCATGAATTGAATTAGCTAGAGTTTGGTAGTTATTATTTTAAGTATGGTTTTCGCCACTTAGGAATGAAGCTTCCATGAAAATACTTAGAAAGTAGGAGTTTTATACATAAACTGCAAATTGCAGGCTTTGAAAGCCACGAAGTGCGATCGAGTACGATTTCCAAGGCTTTGTTTGAGCTGTTAACTTTCCAGCCAGAATGTTGTTATCGTTTCGATCGTTCCAGCTTTTTTCCACTGCCTCGCGTTTAGGCACGTACAGAAATAGGATGCTATTAGGAGCATCTGTGTTTTACTTTAACGCTTGCAAGTCTTAAAAAAATGCTTTTTTAAAGTCGAAAATGCTCCCATGCTATTTTTGTACGATCGTATTTTGTACGCACTGTTAACAAGACTCTAGTTCCACCATTATATAACCTTGTTAATTTTTTGAGACTAAATTCATTGAATTAACTTTTGATATCATCATAGTCGGCACAGTTTTTAATCGCCAACGGTAGAATTATTGTTATTGCCCATTTCTGGTGAAACCCTCACGCGCGCGATACCGCTCTTAGTCAGGGAATTTATTCTAAGAGCGGTATCGCGGTGAGGGTTTTTAGGAGATTTAGGTAACGATAATCGGTATGATTAGGGTGGGATATTCTCCATTCTGTGAAATATTAACGGTAGAATGCGGGTTTTGGTCGCCACCTCAAAAAGTGTCGGGAGTATTGTAATTAAACTATCGGACTAATTGAAATAGTAACTTTGTAGCTATTAATTATTGTATTTTAATTGAGATTTAATCTATATCTTTAGGATGATGTTATTCAAATTATGCTGTAAAATGAACTGAAAAATGGGGGGCGAATGTTTTTTAAGTTAAGCGGTAAAGTGCGAATTTATACTTGTTTCCTAACGGTTTTGCTGTTCGGCGGCTGCCAGCAGCAACTACAGCCAAAGTTGCAGCAGCGCAGCAAACAGGGCATGGTAGTTTCGGCTCACCCTCTGGCGAGTGCTGCGGGGTTGAGGGTGTTGCAAGAGGGTGGCAATGCGGTGGATGCGGCGGCTGCTACGGCTTTGGCGATTTCGGTGGTGGAACCTTTTTCGGCGGGTATCGGGGGCGGGGGTTTTTTGCTGCTGCGGCGGGCCGAAACGGGGACTGTGCAAGCGCTGGATTTCCGGGAACGAGCTCCGAAACGGGCGGGGCGGGATATGTACCTCGACAAGCAAGGCAAGGTGCGCCCTAGGGCGAGTCGGGACGGGCATTTGGCTGCGGGTATTCCGGGTACGGTGGCTGGACTTTATACGGTGCAACGCGAGTACGGGAAGTTGCCTTGGGCGCAGGTGGTGGCGCAGGCGATCGCCCTGGCGGAAAATGGCTTTCCGGTGAGTTCGCGCTTCACAAAGGCTGTTGGGGGGCGAGTGGATGCGATCGAAAAAAACCGGGCGGCACGGGATGTTTTTACTCGTGGCGGCATTTTATACCAACCGGGAGAACTTTTGGTGCAGCGGGATTTGGCGCGGACTTTGCGGCAAATTTCTCAAAACCCGCAAAGTTTTTATCGCGGGGATATTGCGCGGGCGATCGCCAGCGACATGGCTAAAAACGGCGGCATCATGACTCTCGAAGATTTGAAAAACTATACGCCGATTTGGCGCAATCCGGTTTGCGGTAACTTTCGCGCTTACCAAATTTGTGCGATGTCGCCTCCTTCTTCCGGCGGCGTTCATTTATTGCAAATCTTAAATATCCTCGGAGATACGGATCTCAAAAGGTTGGGGAGGAAAAGTCCAGATACGCTACATTTACTGGCGGAGTCGATGCGAATTGCTTATGCTGACAGGGCTGAGTATTTGGGCGATCCCGATTTTGTGAGTGTACCGGTTAAAGCTTTGACTAGCAAGAATTATGGCAAATTTCGCCGATCGCAAATCGACATGACAACAGCCAAACCCTCGACGGAGGTAAAAGCTGTTGATGCTAAAACTTTGAGCCGTTTTGTGCGCGAGTCGCCGGAAACTACTCACCTGACGGTAGTTGACTCGGATCGGAATGTGGTGAGTTTGACGTTTACGGTGAATGGCGGTTTTGGGGCTGCGGTGGTGGCGGCGGGTACGGGAATTTTGCTCAACAACGAGATGGACGATTTTGCCGCTGCGCCGGGAGTGCCGAATTTGTCGTCTGGTTTGGTGGGCGGTGAAGCAAATTCGATCGCCCCTGGAAAAACTCCTTTATCCAGCATGACACCGATGATTGTCACAGAAAATGGCAAATTTCGCCTCGCTGCCGGTGCTCCCGGAGGTAGTACGATTATTACCACGGTGTTGCAAATTGTGCTGAACGTGTTGGTTTACGACATGAATGTCAGCGAGGCTGTATCTGCACCGAGAATTCACCACCAGTGGCAGCCCGATCGCCTGATGGTGGAACGCGGAGGTTTTGATGCTGCGACGCTATCGGAGTTGCGCCGCCGGGGACACCAGATTGTCGAACGTGACGGCTGGGGAAATGCTAATGCGATCGTCCTGACACCTGATGGTTGGTTGGAAGGGGCTGCCGATCCGCGCGGGGAAGGAGAAGCAAAAGGGTTTTAGTCATCCACGATCTGTCATTAGTAATTGTGGCGATCGCCAACCGTATACAAACTCGTTTTAATTGCTATCGAGTGTGTAAGTCTGGAAATTATTCATTTGTCTGCGTGTATTTCGGACTCAATATTTTTGCACTGAGCTTTATTGACTGACTAACCACCAAAAAATATCCATACAATTTTCCACAAAAACCGTAAATATACGGAGATGTGAAGTCATTGTAAAGGCCCTAGACATTGATACTTATATAATGTGAAAATGAAGTTACGTAATGAATCAGCTTAACAATTATCACACAAAAACTATGATAAATCTTAACACACTTGTTAGCTTAACTGCTGCTCTGAGCTTGTTGGCCGCCCCAGCAATGGCATTTTCGGTAGGAGAAACTAACAACACTGAGACTTTGAAAAAAGAATTATTGGGAAATAATACAGCCGGACTGAGTGATTTTTCAGTTTCAATTAGCGGGAATTCTGCTGCTTTTGGTACTTTTATGAATGACCCCTTTGGTTTGACATCAGGTGTTGTTCTCAGTACCGGTAAAGTCACAGACATACCGGGTCAGAATCAGAAAGATAACGTAATCACCAACAGCAGCGATTTAAACACGGACTTTGGGCCAAAGGACGAAGAAGGAGATTTGACTCAGCTCAACCTCAGTTTTTTTGCTAATTCCACGGTTGAAAAGTTGGTTTTTCAATATGTATTTGCTTCTGAGGAGTTTCCTGAGTTCGGCAGCTCTAAATTTAATGACGATTTTGAACTGCTGCTAAACGGCACTAATTTAGCCAAATTGAGCGACGGGGAAACAGTTACAATTAATAATCTTGTTCCCGATCCGTATAATCGCTCTCAAGATCACCCAGACTATATTGACAACCCAAGTTTTACAGGTATTGCTGCTAGCATCGTTAGGCTGGACGGTTTTACTAAAATTTTAGGTTTTGAGGGTTTGCTCAAGCAAAATCAGACGAATGTTTTGAGCATCCGCATTAAAGATGTGGGTGACGGTAATTTAGATTCTGCTGTATTTATTAAAGGCGGTTCTGTGGGAACGGTTAAAGCGGAGCCAGTTCCCGAACCGATGACTGTGGCGGGTTTGATGGCGGGAGGCGCGATGCTGGCTGCTGGACGAAAGTTGCGCGGGCGGAAGAATTAGTATTAAATTCGATCGACCTCAATGAAGCCAGTAACGGGGTTTTATATGATGTCCGGTGGATTGACCGCGATAAGTAAATATCGCTTAGTTGCGTACTAAAGTCCGCAATTTAAGAACGGATTGAACTCCGCGCTACGAACTGCAACTTAAGAACAAACTCGCATTCCGCGCTACGAACTCATTTTATTGCTGTTGTTCTCAGGGGCATAATATAAGTTTGGAGCGGAAATTTACTAAAATCAGATTTTTGCAAAACTCAATCATTCAGTTATGAACACTACCGTCGGGTAATATTGCACCTGTTAATCTAGCTCCCGTAAGTTTGACCATTACCCGATCGCCATAACCGATTTTAGCACCCGTTAAATCCGCACCGCTCAAGTCTGCACCGCTCAAATCTGCTCCGATTAAATTAGTTTCTCTCAAATTAGCATTGATCAAACAAGCCCCTAACAAGTTTGCTCTAAACAAGTTAGCTTTTTGCAAATTCGCACCTGTAAGGTTGATATTGTGCAGAAAAGTATCGCTTAAGTCAGCTTCGCTCAGGTTTGCATTGCTCAAGTTTCTCCCTGAAAAATCTTTTTCTTTCAAGGAAGCTCCTTTAAAGTTAGAACCGCTCAAATCGGGAGCTTGCGGCGCAGCAGGGCGGTAAGGTTGAGATGGCTGCGGCGGTGGCGATTGGTAGCGGGAAGCATCAGAATAGGGCCCGGTAGGATTTCCCGCATAGTTTCCAGCATAATTTCCCGCATAATTTCCCCCATATTTTCCTGAAGAGGGTTCGGGAGAGTAGCGGGGTTCTTTTGGCGTTGCTGGTGACGGCTGGGTGTTTTGTGGCTGAGTGTTTTGTGGCTGAGTGTTTTGATACTGAGTGTTTTGATACTGAGTGTTTTGATACTGAGTGTTTTGTTGCTGAGTATTTCTGTACTGAGTGTTTTGATACTGAGTGTTTTGATACTGAGTGTTTTGTTGCTGAGTGTTTTGTTGCTGAGTTTGTTTTCGCTGGGTGTTTTGTTGCTGAGCTTGTTTTTGCTGGGTGTATTGCTGCTGGGTATTTTGTTGCTGAGTTTGTTTTTGCTGGGTGTATTGCTGCTGGGTGTATTGCTGCTGGGTGTATTGCTGCTGAGTTTGTTTGTATTGGGTATTTTGTTGCTGAGCTTGTTTGTACTGAGTATTTTTGTGCTGAGCGTTCTGATTCTGACCTCTTACCTGAATCGATCGCAATTGTTCGCGAGCTTGATTAATTTGCTTAATCTTTTCTTCCGCTTTCTGCAATAATCTGGGATTGTCTTTGGGGATGCGATCGGGATGCCAAATGAACGCTAAATCCTTGTAGGCTTGAGTAATTTCTTCTCGGGAAGCTCCCGGCAGCAGATCCAGGACTTTATAGTATTGGTCGAGGTCGCTCATATTACCACCTTTCGCTTTAAGAAATTACGAATTAAAAATTAAGATCGGAATAAAGACAGCGTTAAAAGCTGGCTTTTCCGATCGTACATTAAACCAACAACAACTCAACTAAACCGCTGCAGGCAAAAAGTCTCGGATTCGCTGCAAATATGTTGCGGCATCCTCCAACATCGGAAAATGAGCCGTATTGGGAATTATAACAAATTCTACTTTTTTGCTGAGGGAGGCTGCTTGTTCTCCCATGACGGCGGGAATAATTCGATCGAATTCTCCTGCTACAAGCAGCGTGGGAACGCTCAACCGTGCGAATTCTTCGGGCATTTCCTCGGCAGCTCTTTTGCTGACGGCCGTCACCATTGTACCAATAGCAGCTTCTTCGTCTGCCATTAAAAAATCCTTGAGAAACGCCAGACTGACCTCTGTAGGGAGAGATTGGCGCAAAAACCGGGCCATAAAGATGCGATCGGCAAACGGGATAGAAGCCAGCCAAGACGGCCGAAATTTCACGACATAACCGCCGAATTTATGAAAAGTTGTAAAGGCTTTCTCGTCGTATTCAAAAATCCCGCTGCAAGTAAGAATTGCTTTTTCTACTTTTTCGGGATAAAGGTTGAGAAATAAAGTCGCAATAGATGCGCCTGTAGAGTGAGCGTTGAGAAAGACGCGGGGTAAATTCAAAGCTTCTAATAATTCGGCCAAGTCGCGGGCGTAGGTTTCGAGTTCGTAGCTAGACTCAGGTGGTGATGGCGGCAAGGGCGATCGACCAAAACCTCTCATATCGTACAGCAAACAATCAAAATCATCAGCCATAGCCCGCGCCGTGCTTTCCCAGTAGCGCGCCGAGCCGGCCCAGCCGTGGAGAAATACCATTACTGGTTTGCCGCTGGGTTGGGCGCTGTTGTCTGCGGTTATCCACTCGTAATAATGTTCTACACCACCAATTGAAATGAAAGCCATGAGCTTAATTTTAGATTTTAGATTTTAGATTTTAGATTTTAACTCATCGTTCTGCCTGACAGGGCATATCCAGACGTTCTGCCGACCTTTTTGCCTGGTAGCGAGTAGTCCTACAAATCACTTAAAGATTGCTTTAGGAGCGATCGGGCGATCGCCTCTGAGGCGAGCATAACTCATATCATGCAAGCAGGAAAAGATTAAAAGAAAATTTACTGTCAAAAAAATCAATAAATTAGAAGCAGTTAGATTAGCTGGTGGACTGTAAAAATCAGCGGTTAATCGGGAATCCAAGCAATCCCGATCAAACTGTGACTTCGATCGAGCGAACAGTCAACATCGGTTCGTAGTGAATCGACCGGACACGATATCGATCCACCCACATCTGCGGTCAAAAATACCCAAAAATCTCAAGTCAAAATTAATAGACAAACCAGACAAACGAACTATCAAAAAATCAGCGTCAATCCGCCCTAATCAGCGGTCAAAAATCTCAAACAGCAGAAGCAGCCAGCCAAAACAAACCATCCACCAAAAGCGTGCTCAAAACAGCACCGCTGAAGGCGCGCCAGTGCAATTGTGCGTCGCGCAAACTCAGCAAACCTACGGTTAGCAACACAGCAATTAAAAGTAGAGCGCAACCTATGCCCCAAGGAGTGTCAATTTGCCCGATCGCACTTTGAAAAATCGGCATAGCGAATTCCGGTTCCGCGTACATAACTTTCCGCCAGTAAGGCATCAACCCAGTCAAATAAAAATATAAATCAGTAATTGCAGTACCAAATAGCGAACCCAGGTAAAAATAGCTGCCCACTTTTCCCCAAGATTTGTTCAAGCACCAAATAGCAAAAGGCAACCCAATTGCTTCTATAGGTAGATGTAAAATAGGTTCCCATCTAAACCAGCCCCAATAGATGGAACCCGCCAGCCAACATCCGGCAAATCCTAATAATAAATCTCCCCAGAGTTGGGTTTTGGGGCGAAAAATTAGCACTAAACTGAGGACGAACCAGGGAATTGTGGAAAGCAAGCTGATGGTTGGATACAAGCGAACTAAGGGTGCTTGCACGAAGACGGGAATTGAGACTAAAAATGCTGAGGCACAAAATATTAGCCACTGTTTGATGCTGTTTTTTCTGTCTGAAGAAAGAGGATTTTCTAGACTAGAAACAGTGACAATAGGTGGGATAGCCGATGATACTAAATTAAAATTAAACAACTGATTGGACTCCGTACTGTTTCAATAGGTGGACTAAAAATTTGGCTGCGGTTGTGGGTTTTGCGGTTTCAATACCGGCTCGGTTTTGGCTGAGGTGCCAGCCTTTGGCGGTTTGGGGATCTTGCCATAAATCTAAATGTGCGAGCGCCGGATCTGCATAAAAGCTGTCTCCACCGCTGCCGAGAATGGCTGAACTCCAGTGCGTGAAGCGATCGTGGCTGAGCCTGTGGATGGGAAAATTGCCCCCTAGGGGTACTCCCCAGCCGTCTAGGGCAAAAAATGCCCCGACTTGGCCGCCTAGTTGCTGCCACATCAAAGCCGCCCCGATCGCCCCGGCTACTCCTGCCGAAAAGCTCACAAATACTAAACTTTCTCCGGTCAACTCTTGACTGCATAAAAAGTGAAAAATGTCAAGCGCTGAAAAAGGCGGGTGTTTATGAGCGGGAAAAATCTTGACAGGGTAAGATGTTTGGGTATTTTGCCGAGGATTGTCTGGTTCCCACACCTCCGAAAGTCCCGCTAGGAAGCGATCGGTTAGTTTTGGGTCGTGAACTCCCGGACAAATTACCAGTCTCATCGTGCTTCACTAAAATTAATTATCAGCTTAACATAACTTTACTTAATTGTACACCCTAACTAATTATATGCTATCCAGGGGGATAGGGTGTTAAACTAATAACAGAGTCGAGTTTGAAGAGTATCCCCCCACAATAAACGCTGGGAACGCTCCGAAACACCGAAATTGGAGGCAAGGTGAGGAAGTCTTAAGAAAACATAAAACTTAACGCTAGCCGAAACCCCTGGCGGACTACGGGATAATGGGGATATCCGGGCAGTCGAGAAACCAGATTTTTTTCGCAATTCTGGTTCATCCTTGCTGCGACTCTTAAAAAAATTCAAATTGAGGAATACAAAGTGGTTGCTTCTCCAGAAAAAATTGAGTTAAAAACATCTGCTGCACCCGCAAGTAACGATCGCGTTGCTGTATTGCTGATGGGTTACGGCGAAGTCGAAAGCTACGACGATTTTGCCAACTACAACGAACAAGCTTTAAATTTACTTACCGCCAAATTCGCGCCGGTACCGACTTGGATTTATCCGCCGCTGGCGAAGATTTTAGCAATTTTTGACTTGCACGAGTGGAGTCACCAACACGGTCAATTTGTTTCGCCGCACAATGCTATTTTTGAACAGCAGCGCGCCGGAATTGAAAAGAATTTGCAGGAAAAATGGGGCGATAAAGTAAAAGTTTTCAAAGCTTTTAACTTTTGCGCGCCGTTTTTGCCGGAACAAGTAATTGCAGAAATTAAATCGGAAGGATTTGATAAAATCCTGATTTATCCGCTGTTGGTAGTTGATTCTATTTTCACTAGCGGTATTGCAGTGGAACAGGTGAATAATGCTTTAGTCAAAACCACTGACGGCGGCGAACATTGGGTAAAAGGACAGCGCTACATTCCTTCTTTTTACGATGAACCGGCTTACATTCAGCTAATGGCTGATATGGTGGAAGAGGAAATTAAGAACGATTTGGCTGTGGCGCATTTGCCTTCTCAGATTGGGATTGTGCTGATGAATCACGGTTGTCCGCATAAGGCGAAGGGTTTTACTTCAGGAATTGTGGAAAGTCAGGCTTTGTACGATCGCGTGCGGGAACGTTTGATGTATCGCTATCCTTTGATTTCGGTGGGTTGGCTGAACCATGACACGCCGCTGATTGAATGGACTCAGCCGGATGCGACGTTGGCTGCGAAGAATTTGATTGATTTGGGTGCAACTGCGATCGTGTTTATGCCGATCGGATTTGCGACGGAAAATCACGAAACTTTGTTAGATGTTGATCATGTTATTGAGTCTTTGCAGAAGCAGCGTCAAGGAGTAACTTACCGCAAATTGCCTTGCGTGAACGATCGTCCTGAGTTCTTGAAAATGGCGGCGGAGTGGGCAAATCCGCAGATTGAAGCGTTATTGAGTGAGACGGCTGTGGCGGTGAATCCGAGTTTGTCTGCACACGGCGAGCACAGTCATTCTCATGGAGATCACGGTCATTCTCATGGGGGCCATTCTCACGGGCACGGACATTCTCACGATCACGGCCATTCTCATTAATTAGGATCTGAGAAACCGGGTTTTTGCGAGAATACTGCGTTGAAGACGACAGATTAAGTAAAAACCCGGTTTCTTTTGTTTGAGTGGGTAAATCGAGATTGATTTAGGTGAAAATGGCGATCGACTTTTGGTGTTTTTGGCTGAAATGGCGATCGGCTTTTTTATCAGCAGGTGTCAATTCTTAGAAATCACGCAACATCCCGCAGAGATATTGCGCTAAAATACAAACTAAAGTTTTACCAAAATTTTAAAAATCGAGAAAAGCTTAAACTTAACTACCGGCCAATCTGCAATTCTCTTAGAAAACGGAACTTGTATTAATGACATCCCACACCTTAAACTTACCCCTTCAGCTACAACAAGAAGCTGAAAAATTGGCGGCACTCCAAAGCATTTCCCTCGATCGATTTATTCTCTGGGCTGTACCGGAAAAAGTCGCTGTCTAAACGGCTATTGCATCGGGATATCGATTATGACCCTCAAAGAACAACTTCTCCAAACCATTGAAACACTGCCTGATGACTTGCTAGCACAAACGCTGCAATTCGTCCAAACCCTTCAACATCCCATTCACAAAACTCCAGGAATTTGTGGCGGTGCAGCGCGAATTCGCGATACTCGCATTCCCGTCTGGACGATTATCGCCTACCAACAACAGGGCGCAACTGAAGCCGAACTTCTTTATAATTATCCAGGAATTACCCTTCAAGATTTACAAGCGGTTGCGAATTATTACGATCGCAACCGAGAAGAAATCGAGCTGTGGCTTGCTGAAAATGAATAACTGCTAATGCTAAAGTTTTACTCAAATGAAAATTTTCCGATCGCAACAGTGGATTTACTGCGATCGCGTGGCTATGATGTTTTGACATCCTATGAAGCCAGACAAGCCAAAAAAATCCAGACGATCGAGTCTTGAAGTACGCGACAAATGTAGGGCCCATAGTGATTGCAGAAAATCGTCAAGATTTTATCAATCTCCACTTGACAACCTCAAATCATGCAGGAATTGTAATTTGTAAAGCCGATCGAGATTATGCAGGCAAAGTGCAGGTACTCCACGACTTTTTCACTCAAGAGAAACAGCCAATGGACAATCGTCTGCTTCGGGTGATGAAACAGAATCTTAAAGGTAGACTCCAGACATTTATACTTCAGGAATACCCAAAATCTTCTTAATAATAATTGTTCAAGCCACAGCATAACCAATATACGGACTTAAGGGCGATCGGCTCAACCACTTTGTATTGTGCGTTGCTGTGAGATTTTTCAACTATTTGAAATAGCTAAGGGCGAGACACCCTACAGTATCGCGATCGCCCCAACCAACTTATCAATCTCCGCCTCAGTTGTAAAATAGTGAACGCAAGCCCGCACGCAATCAGGATTCAGAATTGTCCTCACCATAATTCCCTGTTTCTCCAACAAATCAACTAACTGCTTGTGCGGCATCTTATTCATCAATCTAAACGAAACTAAACCAGCTTCCGGTGCAGATGTTCGCAAGCATTCCACATCGGGAAGTTCCGACAAACATTCCCAGAGATACTTGCTCAAACGGCAAATTTCTGCATACCTTTCCTCAACAGTTCCCCATTCATGCTGAAGGGCGATCGCACTCCGCAAACCCCCATACAAAGGATAAGCCGAAGTCGCAATCTCGTAGCGCTGCGATCCAGACTTCCATCCAAGCACTTTAGCATTAGCATCCGTCACAATTCCCCGCCAACCGATAAACACCGGATGCAAATCTGCCAAAGCTTCCGCACTCACATAAAGCCCCCCCAAACCTTCCGGGCCGCACCACCATTTATGACCGGTAAAAGCATAAAAGTCAACCCCAGAGTCAATCAAATTCAAAGGCAAAACCCCCACAGATTGAGCCGCATCAACTAATACTTTGACTTTTGTTTGATGACATACTTTCACAATCTCAGCCAGAGGCAAAACTTGGCCAGTATTCCACAAAATGTGACTGATAACCAACAAGCGAGTATTTGGCCGCAAACTATCAGCAATCACCGCCACCGGATCACCTTCATTCAAAGTTGCCGCCAACGGACAAATCGAAACCTCAATGTTGAAACGGCGCTGAAGTTCCATTACACTAGCTACAATGCCCGGATGTTCGCAATCAGAAATCAGCAAATGGTCGCCTGCTTTCCAATCAATGCCCCACAGCGCAATATTGCAGCCGACGGTGACATCCTCAGTCATGGCGATGGTTTCAGGAGGTACTGTCAACTCAGATGCGATCGCCCGTCGCGTCAGCATCGCCTCCTGAACCACCCAAGCCCCCACCTCCCCCGAAAACGGCCCTCCAAGCTGCACCCGCTTGTAAGCCTCATAAATCGCCTCTAAAGCAGACTCAGGCAGTGGCCCTTGTCCGCCGTAGTTAAAATAAGCTTTATTGGCCAAAGCTGGAAATTGTTGTCGGTGATTGTCCTTTGTCATTTTTTCTGGGGAATTATTGATAGCGTTAATATTGAATAAGTAGGTGGGAACAAATAAACATTCGATGGGTTGGGCTTATTTTGCCTCGATCAACAGGCTGCTACTATAGATTTTCAGCTAAACCCGCCCCTACAATACTATATTGTTTTTTTGGCAATGAACTACAACTGAACCCGTGAGTTCTATACCTTTTCCCTAATACTCTATGCCCTTGCGAATACTAAATGTTAATAACTGACAAACTGCTACTTTCCTATCAACGATGCAATCTCCGAGCGTTTTTAGACACCTGCGGAGACTGGAAACAACTAGATCCCCCCAGCGACTTTTTGCTGAAACTGATGCGCGACAGCGCCGCATACCAGCAGCAGGTTTTGGAACACGAGACTTACCAACAACCATATTATCCTAGAGGGGATTGGGAAGCTGGCGCGGCCGCTACATTGAGTTTAATGCAGCAAGGGGTCGATCGCATTTACCGAGGAGTTCTAATCCAAGGCGAATTGGGCCAAACCAACGGTAAATTAACTTCTCTGGTAGGAATTGACGGTCAATATTTCTCAGATATGGGGGAAGTTTCCCAAACTAATATTCATCTTTCATCCTCCACTCCGCAGTCTTCAAATATTACCCTCGTCAGCCGCCCGCATTTATTAATCAAACAGCCAGGACAATCCAAATTTGGCGATTGGAGTTACGTTACTGCCGATATTTGGCTCAGCAAGCGACCAAAACTAGACTATCAAATTATTGCAGCTTTTCACGCCCGAATATTAGCTACCGTGCAGGGAAAAACCCCCCAATCTGCGTGGCTAATGCTGCGAAAAAAAGGGTTTTGGGAAGTGAATCTCGATCAGCGAAATCCTCAGATGTTCGAGATATTAGATCACTGCATTCAGATGATAGAAAATCGGGATAAACCAGAGGTGTTCATTTCCCGGCAAAAGTGCAATCTTTGCGGTTGGTATACTACTTGTCATGGGGAAGCAGAATCTATTAAACATCTTTCGCTATTACCCGGAGTTACTGCCGGACGCTATGCTAGACTAAAAACTCTCGAAATTACTGATGTAGAAGCTCTCGCTAATGCTAGTTCCGCACTGCTTGCTGAGTATCCCGAATTCCCCGACAGAGTTGCTTTTGATGTGGTGCAGCAAGCTCGATCTCACTTGCTAAATCAACCGCTGTTGCGGGAAGAAGGAAGTTCGGCAACGAGCAATGTACGGGATGTAACGGATGTCAGGAAGAAGGAAGAAGGAAGAAGGGAAGAAGGAAGAAGGGAAGAAGGAAGGCACGACACGGATTTTGACACGGATACACGGATTAACGATCGAGAAGAAGGTAGAAGTGAGAATTCAGAAGAACTTAACTCATCTGAAATAGTACCAGATATTGTAGACAATATCTTGAATGACATCGCGGTTGAGGAAGTAAAAATTAGAGAAAATAAACCTGCCACATCTTCTATACCTGCGCCAATTCTCCGCAATAAACCAATTCCCTATTCCCAATCTGTCTTTTTGCCGATCGCCCCAATCGAACTCTACTTTGACATTGAAGCGGAACCCGAGTTAAACTTGGATTACCTCCACGGAGTCTTAGTTGTCGATAGGTACAATAAAACTGAAAAATTCCACGGTTTTCTGGCAGAATCAGCAGCAGAGGAAGGTGCAATTTGGGAGCAATTTTTAGAATTAATGTGGGCTTATCCTATTGCTCCGATTTTCCACTTTTGCGATTACGAAGTCAAGACTTTTAAACGCCTAGCTAAACTTTACAATACTCCAGCTTATTTGTGGAAACCAGTGCTGAAACGGTTTGTAGATATTCACAAACAAGTGACGCAACAAGCTATTATGCCGGTGGAAAGTTACGCACTCAAACCAATAGCCCGCTGGTTGGGTTTTGACTGGCGGGATGCTAAGGCTAATGGGGCTCAGTGTGTCTGTTGGTACGATGATTGGCTCAAAACTGGCGATCGATCGCTCTTGGAGGCGATCGTCCGCTACAATGAGGACGACTGTCGCGCTACTTATGTGGTTAAAGATTGGTTGACTAATTTTTTGCTAAATCAGAAACAGTGATTTTATGATTAAACGAACCGCGAAGGCGCAAAGGGCGCGAAGTCAGAAAGAGAAGAAGATAGTAAGATGCGAAAGTCAGCAAAAATAATTATATTTATTTCCTGTTTTTTGATAGCAGCAATTGTGGCAATTTTGATAAATCTGTCAGTTCAATCTTTCGCCCTTACCAAAATAGATTTTATTGGTAGAGCAATATTTCCTACTGGTTCTCCGTTTCAGGGGACGGAGATGGGCGGACTTTCGGGGATTACTTACGATGCCGAAAAACAAGTTTATTATGCCATTTCGGATGACCGCAGCAGCAAGAGTCCGGCTCGCTTTTATTCTCTCAAAATAAATTTGAAATCGGGTAAATTGGAAAAAGACAACATTGAATTTACTGGTGTCACTACTTTATTAGATGAAAAGGGCGAAAGTTTTCCGAGTTTAAGTTTAGATCCAGAGGGGATAGCTTTTGCGGGCAATAGCGTGTTTGTTTCTTCGGAGGGAGATGTCGATCGCCAAATCAATCCTTTCATCAAAGAATTCTCCCTCGACGGTAAACTGCTCAAAACGCTGCCAATTCCCGATCTATTTTTGCCCGATGACAAAGGCACTAAAGGCATCCGCAACAATCGATCGTTTGAAAGTTTAACTTTAACGCCCGATCGCCAATATCTATTCACCGCCACCGAAAACGCTATGGTACAGGATGGCGATGTACCTTCTCTGGAAAAAGGCAGTCCGTGCCGGATTTTGCGCTACGATGCGTTAAGCGGCAATCCAGATGCCTCCTTTGCCTACATCACCGAACCGCTACCCCCTGGTGCAAATCCTGTGGGAAAATTCACTACCAACGGTTTAGCGGATTTGTTGGCGATCGACGACAAGCGCTTGCTGAGTTTAGAGCGTGCTTTCTCCCTGGAAACCGGCGTTACTGTTAGGCTATTTGAGGTTTCTTTGGAAAAGGCCGATCGCACAGAAGGGATAGAAAGCCTCAAAAGCAGTCTGGGCGAGGTTTCTCCCGCTCAAAAACGGCTGTTGCTGGATTTGGAAACCCTAAAAATTCCCCTAGACAACATTGAGGGGTTGACATTCGGCCCCGAGTTGGCAGATGGTAGCAGAGGTCTGATTTTGGTCAGCGACAACAACTTCAGTCCCCTACAAGAGACTCAGATTTTGGGCTTCCAAATAAAAGTTCAAAAAACCTCTTGACAAAAGGTGAAGTTATAAGCATAATAGAAATTGTGCCTGAAAAAACGGCAAAACGAGGGACAGTAGTTCAATTGGTTAGAGCACCGCCCTGTCACGGCGGAAGTTGCGGGTTCGAGCCCCGTCTGTCCCGTTCTCTCGTAAATCGCAAGTTTAAGGCTTTAATAAACCTGTTTGTGGATTAAGTTCGTTTGTAGTAAGGACTTTACTCCTCAAAAATGTAAACAAGGACTAAAGTCCTGAGTGCGAACTTATGATAGTTAAATAACCGGACATGATTAAGGAGTGGGAAAATATGCTCGTTACGCCCATTAAGCCCTCACCGGAAAAAACTACACAACGGGTAGTATTATCTAATATCAGTTGGCAGACTTACGAAAGCTTATTAGCAGAAGCGGGGGACAAGAGATCCTCGCGATTTTCTTATTCTCAAGGAGTCTTAGAAATTATCATGCCATCAGACTTGCATGAAACTATTAACTGTTTGCTAAAACAGTTTGTGACTACTTTAAGTGACGAATTAAAATTGAAACGTAAGGGATTTGGTTCTACGACTCTCAATCGTGAAGATTTAAAACAAGGTGCAGAACCAGATTCGTGTTTTTATATCCAAAATGTCGATCGCATTCGCGGCAGAAGAATTAACTTATCAACTGACCCGCCACCAGATTTAATCATTGAAGTAGATCTCACCAGTCCATCTACTAATCGGTTTGTTATCTACAAAAGCCTTGGAGTTCCTGAAATATGGAGATATCTTGGAGAGACTGTACAATTTGTTCAACTTCAGAATGGAGAATATGTAATCTGTGAATACAGCAATACTTTTCCGATTGTTTCTGCGGAGATAATCAATCAATTTTTGCAGATGGCGCAGACGGAGGATGATATGACGATAATTGATGCTTTGCGAGTATGGGTGAGAGAGAAATTGCGATCGCCCGAAGCAACTGAGCAATAATACTTAACTAAATTTAACTAATTTTAATTGAGGAATCTGCTAAATGTTAGACACAAGCGTTATTTTACAGGAAGTTGAACTTTTTTTTATGCAGCAAGGTAAGGTGTATGAAGCACTCCAAAACATTACTCAAAGTTTGTCGAGAGCAGGCATTGACTATGCAGTAATTGGTGGCATGGCCCTTGTGATTCACGGCTATATCAGAACTACTCAAGACGTAGATTTGTTACTGACACCACAAGGGTTGGATTCCTTTCGATCGATTTTGCTCGGTCGTGGATTTGTGCCTGCCTTTGCTGGTGCTACTAAAATGTTTAAGGATGTGAAGACAGGAGTGTCTGTTGAGATTATCACAACCGGAGAGTTCCCTGGAGATGGGAAACCTAAATCAGTTAGTTTCCCTAACCCGGCAGCCGTAGCTGTTGAAAAAGACGGCATTAAAGTCGTTCGATTGGTTACACTGATTGAACTGAAGTTGTCATCAGGTTTGAGCGGTCGCGGTCGATTGAAAGATTTGGCGGATGTACAAGAATTGATTAAAGCTCTGAGTTTGCCTGCGGAATTAGCACAGGAGCTCGATCGCTCTGTCCAAGAAGAATATTCCCGATTGTGGCTCGATGTTCAGCCTGATGGTTGAGATTAATTGAGTTTCTATTGATATCGTTTCCGGTAGCGTCGGAATGATTTAACCACAGAGAGCGCAGAGAACGCAGAGGGAGAGAATACAGAGATGAATAATTCCGATGCTACCGGATTTGATATGATTGGACGATCGACTCCAAGCAGCGCTCAAAGGTGTGGAATAATAAAAGGTCGGGCGATCTGATATGTCAAAACCAGGACGATCGGCACTAGGATCGGAATAGCAACCAACAATCCCCATTTGCCAAATCTCAACTTTTGGCCGTCCGATTTGAACAGGACAATCACAGCGATAATTCCCATGACTACCCAGAGGCCGCCAAAGCCCATGAAGACTGTATATCCTGCATCTTGCATTGTTTTTACCTGCTTTCGATCAATTAATCTTTAATGTTAGTTGCAGTTGGTTCCTGCTGAAATCTGCAAATCGGTCGATCGCACTTACTAATATCGCACTTACTAATAATGACTCATTTTCAGTTAGAACGGCAGCGGCCTTGAACTTCGCACTCAACCCGCGCAGTTCGATCGCTCATAATACTTGCTAAATCCTGCCTTCCCGTCAACCTCAGCCGCCAATCTGCCCAAATTCCGTACAGCCAATTAGCGATCGCCCCAAAAACCGGTAATTTAGTAACAGCATAAATCCATCCCATTCCCAAAATCTCATAAATACGGCGAAAAACCTCCACATTTTTAACCGTCGTACCGTCGGGTAACACCGCGTGAATCCGGCCCATCGCCGTTTCGTAGTCAACTCCGCCGTGGGCTTCCGGGTTGTAGCCATCCTCCGCGATATCCACAAACGACACCAAACCTCGCCCTGCATCCCGTTTCTTCAAAAAATTCACCTCTCGCACGCACAGCGGGCATTCAGCGTCGTACAGCAACTCGATTTGCCAAGAGGGCTTAACCTCAACAGATTCGGAAAACTCGGTTTTAGCAGCAGACATAGGGAAATATGTTTTAAGAGCGATCGCACCCAAACATTTTACAAGAATTTTCTGGTAGCCCTACGACATTTATTATTTGTGCTTTGAAAATAGTCCCAAAGGTGAATTCAGTCTAGGCCGCCCGCAATGCTAATATCATCAAGATGCCCTTTGCCCAGTTGCCGGAGACTTTCGCCGACAGTCGAATATCAAACAATTCCAGGCCGAGCACCAGCCAAGCACAACTGTTAATTCGGCAACAAAATATAATAAAATTTTAAAGTCTCAAACATCCGCGATTCCCCCAACCAGCAAATCAACCCCAATCTAAAAGCAAAAATATACATGAATGTCAGAGTCCGTCTAGCCCCCAGTCCCACCGGAAACCTCCACATCGGTACCGCCAGAACCGCCGTATTTAACTGGCTGTTTGCCCGCAACCAAGGCGGCCAATTCATCCTGCGGGTAGAAGACACAGATGTCGAACGCTCTAAAAGCGAATACACCGATAACATCCTCGAAGGACTGACATGGCTGGGGATGAACTGGGATGAAGGCCCGAGTTTTCAGTCCGAGCGTCTGGAAATATACCGCCAAGCAGTCCAAACCCTTCTAGACAATGGACTCGCCTACCGCTGCTACACCACGTCGGAAGAACTCGACGAAATGCGGGAAGCACAAAAAGCCAACAAACAAGCCCCCCGCTACGACAACCGCCACCGCAACTTGACAAGCAAAGAGCGCGCAGCTTTTGAAGGCGAAGGGCGACAAGCTGTGATTCGGTTTATCATTGACGACGATCGCACAATTTCTTGGAACGACATGGTGCGCGACACCGTAACCTGGAAAGGTAGCGACCTCGGCGGCGACATGGTAATTGCCAGAGCATCCAGCGGCGGCGTCATCGGCCAACCACTCTACAACCTCGCCGTAGTTGTCGATGACATCGACATGGCCATCACCCACGTCATCCGCGGCGAAGATCACATCGGCAATACTCCCAAACAAATATTGCTCTACGAAGCTTTGGGCGCGACAATCCCAGAATTTGCCCACACGCCGCTGATTTTAAACTCCCAAGGGCAAAAGCTTTCTAAACGCGACGGCGTAACCTCGATTTCTGACTTCAAAGATATGGGCTACCTCCCCGAAGCTTTAGTCAATTACATGACTTTGCTCGGTTGGACTCCGCCGGATTCAACGCAGGAAATATTTACACTGTCCGAAGCTGCAGAATTATTTACATTCTATCGAGTCAACAAAGCTGGTGCAAAATTTGACTGGGACAAACTCAACTGGCTCAACAGTCAATATCTCCACAAAATGCCAGTACCGCAATTGACAGATTTGCTGATACCTTATTGGCAGAAAGCCGGTTATGAGTTTGACACCGAGGCAGACCGCCCCTGGCTCGAACAAATAGCTGCTTTAATCGGCCCTAGTCTCGTTCGCTTAACCGATGCTGTCGATATGTGCAAGTTGTTCTTCTCTCCCACTGTGGAATACGAAGAAGAAGCACTCGCACAGTTGCAGCAGCCAGGGGCTGCAGAGGCTTTACAAGCAGTTCTAGAAGTTCTGGAAAGTCATGCCACCCTGCAGTCAGCCGAAGCTCAGAAAATCACTAAAAAGCTCAGTAAAGAGAAAAATCTGAACAAAGGGCTAATTATGCGATCGCTCAGAGCCGCTCTGACAGGTGCAATGCACGGCCCCGACCTGATAGAATCTTGGGTAATCCTTCACCAGCGCGGGACAGCGAAAACCCGCTTGCTTGAGGCCATTAGCAACTTGAATTTGCCCGCTGTTGGTGTCGCGGCCGAAACTCCTACCCCAGAACAACCAAACGCAGAAACAGTCGCCGAAACTTCTGTCGCACAACACCCAGCAGCGGAAGTTTCACCAGCCGAAATACCGACTTCAGCACCAGAGGTTTCAGCAGTCGAAATATCGGCTCCTGAAGCAGTGGCGGCAGAAGTTACAGCAGTCGAAATACCGACTTCAGAAACAGGCGAAGTGTCGGCTCTAGAACCAACCGACGGGGAGGTTGCAGCAGTCGAAATACCGGCTCTTGAAACAGTCGCAGCAGCAGTTGAAATACCTGCCGCCAACCAGCAAAAAACTATTGCGAGTGGAGAAATGACTTCATCAAACGAACCAGAAAAAACAATTATCATCACCGAAATTCCTGCTGAAAATGAAGCAGACAGTTCGAGCGGTACCACACAAGTCATAATTACCGAAGAACCGCCAAGTCAGACCCAGCAGATCAAAGAACAAATTATCTCAATTTTGTCGGAGTTTCCCGCTTACATCGGTAGCTTTTACGAGCAGTACAAAAGCCCCCTGACAGTTGTCGGTGTAATTTTAGCCTCGATTGTTTCTTTGAAAGTGCTTTTGGGCATAGTAGACGAACTCAATGACATCCCCCTGCTAGCACCCACATTTGAGCTAATCGGTATCGGATACACCGCATGGTTTGTCTACCGCTATTTGTTGCGCTCTTCCAACCGCCAACAATTAGGTCAAGAAATTCAAGCTTTGAAAGAACAAATTTTTGGCAAAAAGTCCTAAACTTTTGCTGGTAATTTGTTGAATTTGTGCCCGACATTGACAACTTTTTATGAGTTGTTAGTGTCGGATTTTTTCATGACTGTTAACTGTTGACTGTTCACTAATAACTGTTGACTGTTGACTGTTAACTGTTGACTGTTAACTGTTGACTGTTGACTGTTGACTGTTGACTGTTGACTAATGCTTTCGGGCCAACTAACAACTGAGGGCCCGCACGCACCATCCACCGCCCCTACCAACTAACAACTAACAACTAACAACTAACAACTAATATCGTTTCCGCTTGCATCGGAATGATTTAACCGGCGCTAGAACACAGAGTACACAGAGTCCGAGAATATATATCTGAATCATTCCGATGCAACCGGATTTGATATAACAACTCACAACTCACAACTCACAACTCACAACTCACAACTCACAACTCACAACTCACAACTCACAACTCACAACTCACAACTTACAACTGACTAAACTCCAGCAGCCGTAAAAGCAGCCCAGTGATAGGGATTAGCAAAAGGACAGGGTTTGCGGTTGCGAATTTGCTGCAGAGATCCCTCTGCAATCAGGCGAGAACTTTGGGAAAGCCGATCGAACGTTTGCGAAATTTGAGGTTGAAAATCCGCCAGCAACACCTCCAATTCCTCGCTAGTCAAATCCCGCAGCCACCTTTGAGCGTCAATCAGCGCCATCGCCACATCCCCCACCTGCAACCGAGGAAACCGCCCCAGATTTTCATAAAACTTGCTTGTCAGCAGCAGCGTCGAAATATCGTTCACCGTCCACAGACTGCTGACCGCACTAGACGTACCAGCATACAACAAACCCGCCGACAAACCGACAAAATCTTCACCGGCGCTAGGGAAACCGCCGGCAATTTCGCAAGCCGATAAAGTAACTAAAAAGTATTGCCGAAAATCCAAATTAAAAATTTCTTCTAAACTCAGAGAATCATTCCTCAACAACACAGCAGATTTCATCGATTCCGCCAAATTTAGCACACTCAAACAAGCAAAGTGAGCGCATTTTTTTTGCTGCAACTGCCCTGTTTTTTGGGAAAAAGCCTGTTGAATAGCCGGCTTTTGACGCAAAATTTCTGCACTGGAAAAATGTTCGGAAATAGTGCCGATTTCCAGGTTGCTGTAGAGTGAACTTCTGGTGAAAGTAGGAACTGCTAAAAGGTGCTGCAAACGCGGTCTGTACCGGCCAATAGCTACGCCGCGCGCGCTTTGTCTCAACCGCAATAACTCGCAGCTAGGAGCATAGCGAATTCCTCCAGCAAATCGATCGATCAAATAACCAGCAGCCTCTGAAACATCGCCAAAATTCGAACTTCGAGCAAAAACATCAGAACTGCTGTGCGCCTCCCCCTCAAAACCGCTGCTCGAATTCCACCCTGATTTGAAAATTCCCCCGCCCTCCTCAAGCCCCTCTGTCACCCCCAGAGGCAAAGCGTGGAGCGGTAAAGCGTGCAAAAATCGGTGCGGCACAAAAATTAGCCGATCGCAATTTTGGGGAATCAGCGCCACCAGTCGATCGATTTCCAGCAGCGCGGCCAAGCGTTTGAGCCGAGCCGGGAGATGATTGATCCAGCGACCTTTTTGCTCAGAATAAGCGCTGAGGTACTCCCTGGCCCAACTTTCGACAGCCAAAGCATTTTCCGGCGAACACAGGTGAACGGCGGGATATTGCACGTCAGCAACCACCACAAAAGCCACCAGCAAATCCTCAAAACTCGCCCACACCACAGCAGCGGAATTAGCATCAGGCAACAATTGGCGAATTTGCTCGAAAGCGATGGGTTCAACCTTGTGAGCTAAGCTGAAAAAAGGGTCGTTTGCCTGCACCGATCGAGCAATCAACCCATCAAACTGCCGCCACAATTGATTTAAGTTGATAAAATCCGAACTCGGCAGCAGAGAACCGCTGTTCAAACTAGCGCTGTCGCCCTCAGAAATTAAGGTAGCGCTCGACTCTGCCTCTGACTGTTCTTCGTGTCGCTGTGCCCTGGCTATTTCCAGTTGCAGCGATTTCAACGAGCCAAGCACCTCGGCAGAAAAGTCTCCTTTGGGAGTCAGATCGCATTTCAGCAGCAGTTCTACCAAATTCCGATTTTTGTGGCGTTCGGCATATTCCAAAGCCTTAGCGCGATATGCGGGTTGGGTGTTGCCGAGTTCCAGACAAACTTGTACCAGCCCTTTATAGAGTCCAGTCGAGATGCTGGCTAATTTGACTTTTGCCGTACCGATCCGATCGCCCAAATCCACCGCATCAAGCCCAGCTTCAGGGCGCAATAATTCCACAGTATCGACAGCAGCAGCAAACACGCTGCAGGCGCGAAGCAACTCGCCGCGAACTCGGTAAGCTTGACCCAAATAAAAGACAATTTGCAGCCAGTGGTGGGGATAGGTTTCGCGAGTGTAGACTTGGCAAGCAGCGAGATAGCAGCCGATCGCGCGATCGAGGTGAGACAAGTTTTCCCCCTCCGTCAGTTTCGCAAAAGCCCGCCCAAGATCGATTTGCAGCATCGCCCAGCGTTCGGGGGCTGCCTGTTTGGTGTATACTCTCGCCGCATTTTGATAGCAGGCGATCGCGCTTTTGAGGTTACGGTTTTTTTCCCCTTTCAGGTGTTGGCTGAAAGCGCGGCCGAGATTGGTACACAGCATGGCCCAGCGTTCGGGAGTTTTGGGACGGTTGCAAAAGAGCAAAGCATTTTGATAGCAGGCGATCGCAATTTCGATATTTTCGGCTTTGTCCCCTTTCACCCGCATGGTGTAGATTCTGCCGAGGTAAGTTTGGATCGAAGCCCAGAGTTCGGGAAATTTGATGCGGGTGTAGACTTGTAGAGCATTTTGAAAACACGAGATCGCCATTTCCAGATTTTCCACCGGATCGCCTTTAGCGCGATCGATAAACACCCGGCCTAAATTCTTTTGAGTCGTCGCCCACTGCTGCGGAAAAGCTTCCTTAGTCCGCACTTGCAAAGCTCTCTGATAGCACGTTACCGCGTATTCGAGATTTTCGGCTCGGTTGCCCCGCAGTTGCTCGCAGTAAGCATTTGCCAAATTATTTTGAGTCGTGGCCCAGCGGCGGGGAAACACCTTGCGGTTGTAGACTTGCAAAGCATTGTGGTAGCAAGCGACTGCCAGTTCTAGATTTTGGGCTTTGTCGCCCTGCAGCCTGCGGGTGTAAGCGCGGCCGAGATTGTTTTGAGTGCTCGCCCAATCTACCCCGAAAGCTTCGCGGGTGCGAACTTTTAGGGCGTTTTGATAGCAGGCGATCGCCTGTTCTAAATTTTCTGCCGGATCTCCCCGGAGGCGATCGCTGTAAGCGCTTCCCAGATTGTTTTGCAGCGTCGCCCACTGGGATGGGTACTCTTCGGGAGTCTGCACTTCTAGGGCATTGACAAAGCAAGCGATCGCCAGTTCGATATTTTGAGCCTTATCGCCTTTCGGGCGATCGCTGTAAGCGTTGCCCAGATTATTTTGCATTGCCGCCCACTCTTGGGGAAAATCTTTGCGGGTAAAAACCTTAGCAACAGTTTCGTAACCTGCTATTTCGATTTCCAGGTTATTAGCCTTGGTGCCGAGAGGAAACCGCCCAATTTTGTTACTCAGATTGCCGATCAGGGCTGCCATGCGCCTAGTCTCGGATTGATTGGCAGCGGGTAGTACCAAAAGTGCCCAGCAGCGCAACAATTCTGCGAAATTATGGTCTAGTTTGTCTAAATGATTTCTCAGCAGCGAGTACAAATGCTGCGAGTCAGCGCTGCCCGCCACTGCTTGCAAAGCTTCTGCTAAAAAAATTAGATATGCTACCCCGGTTTGAGGATTGCCATTTGCAGATTCTAAGGGTGCGATCGCCCTTTGGAAAAATTTGGCAGCTTTGAGCAAACTGTCTGGCGTCAGTGCCGGCACTTCCAAGTAAAGCGTTTGCACGAACCCAAAGTCGATCGACTTTGAGTTGGTCTTCAAAATCAAATCTATTCCTGAGTCTACAGGATTTTCCAGCAGCGCTTGGAGCATATTCACATCAGTTTTGCGACGCTGTTCGTCCATCGTGCATTCCGCCGAACTATTAACCATACGATCGCTGCTTCTGTGCAGCAATTAAATCAGTTCCCGGTTTAAATTTCAATTCCCAATCGGAGGTAGGAGTCGCCGAGGGGAATTAAAGAAACCTGGTTTTTCCACCATACACATCGCTACAACCTATTCGCCCAAAAAAAACAGGTTTTCGGCCAAGTTTAAAACTTGATAAACCCGCCCCCACAGACTTGCAGCGGGGCGGGTTTATTTTTACCATGATAAATTTTAGACTTAAAAACCTGATTGCTTGGAAGCTATAACAATCCTCAAAGATTTGTGGGACTACTCGTTACCAGTTCGAGCGAAAGCAGGGCAGATCCGGAAGCGAGCATCTGAGTTTTGCATTTATTGGTTTACTCCCTTTACTCGTTTACTCGTTACCTGGCTCTGCTTGGTAACGCAGATAGGCGAGGCTCTACCTCCTTTTTTCGCAACCGAGGCACTTCCTATGGACATCGGTTCCCAGACAGAGCAAGGGAACCAGTTAAACTGAGTCGATTTAGTGTACCGCTTGAGAGTGCAGCGCCGTCTCCACCGCCTGCAAAGCCCGATCGACTTCTGCAGCAGAGACAATCAGAGGCGGCACAAACCTCAGCACTTTCGGGCCAGCGGGAACCAACAACACACCAGCAGCGATCGCCGATTTAACAATATCAGCCGATGTAAGTTCGATGTCAGCCTGCAATTCCAGCCCCACAATCAAACCCCAGCCGCGCACCTCAGCAATCAAATGCGGATATTCGGCCGCCAACTTGTTGAGGCCTGCTTTCAACTGTTCCCCGCGCTGCTGCACGTTTTCCAGAATGTTTTCCCGTTCTAAAGTTTCGCACACGCACAAAGCGACAGCGCAAACAAAAGGATTTCCGCCAAAAGTGCTGGCGTGACTTCCCGGTTCAAATACATCGCAGAAAGATTTGCACAGCATCGCGCCGATCGGGATACCGCCGCCCAACCCCTTCGCCGACGTAAAGATATCCGGTTCAATCCCCAGGTTTTCGTAGCCCCAATATTTGCCGCTGCGCCCCATCCCGACTTGCACTTCATCAAGAATCAGCAAAATGCCTTTTTCGTCGCAAATTTCGCGAATCCGCTGGAAGTAGGCGATATCTCCGGGGCGAACTCCCCCTTCACCTTGCAGCGCTTCCAGCATAATTGCTGCTACTTGACGTTCGTCTTTGTCGAGTTCTGCGATCGCCAGTTCGATCGCACTAATATCGTTATAAGGCACATAGTGAAATCCCGGAACCAACGGACTAAAACCCTTCTGATATTTAGGCTGTCCCGTCGCCGTAATTGTCGCCAAAGTCCGCCCGTGGAAACTAGCAACGGCGGTAATGATCGTCGGATTCGAGATATTTAATTTTTCGTGGCCGTACTTGCGCGCCAGTTTAATAGCCGCTTCATTAGCTTCAGCGCCGGAGTTGCAAAAGAAAGCTCTGTCCGCGCAAGAATGGTCTACAAGCCACTTCGCCAGCTCGCCCTGTACGGGGATGTAATAAAGGTTAGAAACGTGGTGTAAGGTCTGTATTTGCTTCGTTACCGCTGCAATCATCGCCGGATGGGCGTGTCCCAGAGTGCAGGTAGCAATACCCGCCACAAAATCCAGATATTCGCGGCCCTCGGTATCCCAAACGCGACAGCCCTGGCCCCGTTCTAGGGCGATCGCAAAACGCCCGTAAGTAGTCATTACATAGCTGTCGAAGCTTTCAGAACTGAACAAACTCGCTTCGGCTTGGACGCTTGGTTCTTTTAGTAAGGTTTCAGGACTCACGAACGGCTCCTTAACAGATAATATCTAGACCTCGATTGTACGGCAAAAATCCAGCTTCGCGGTGCAGCCTGTTACTTTTGTCATAAAATCATAACAGTAAGTAACCGCGCCCAATTAATTACACAAAGACTCTTGACGCTGTAAGGCTTTCAGGATGTATGCAATTGTGATTAATTTTGCCGGATTATTTAACAGCAATCAATCCCTCACAAATCTACTGATGAGTTATTATATTTCTCCTAGCTTTCTCGATCGAGTTGCAGTACACATCACTAAAAACTTTTTAAATTTGCCGGGGATAAGAGTTCCCTTAATTTTGGGAATTCACGGCCGCAAAGGAGAAGGCAAAACTTTTCAAACCGAACTGGTTTTTCGGCGGATGGGCTTTGAACCCGTGATGATATCTGGTGGAGAATTAGAAAGTCCAGATGCGGGAGATCCGGCGCGTTTAATTCGCTTGCGTTACCGGGAAGCTGCGGAGCAAATTCGGGTGCGGGGCCAGATGTGCGCCATTTTTATTAACGATTTGGATGCCGGTGCTGGCAGGTTCGATACTACTACTCAATATACCGTCAATACTCAGATGGTCAATGCCACTCTGATGAATATTGCCGACAATCCAACTAACGTGCAGTTACCGGGAAGTTATGACAGCACGCCACTGCACCGAGTACCGATTATTGTCACCGGAAATGACTTTTCAACGCTCTACGCGCCGCTGATTCGCGACGGACGGATGGAAAAGTTTTATTGGGAACCCAGCCACGATGATAAAATTGGGATTGTCGGCGGAATTTTTGATTCGGACAAATTGTCAAAAACCGAAATTGTCGCTTTGGTAGATAATTTTCCCGATCAGTCGATCGACTTTTTTAGCGCTTTGCGATCGCGCATTTATGACGAACAAGTCAGCAAATTCATTCACCAAATAGGAATCGAGCGAGTTTCCAAACGTTTGGTAAATACTACAGAAGCACCGCCCGATTTCCACAACCCTGATTTCAGCCTCGCTCGTTTATTAGAAATGGGCGGTTTGATGGTGGGTCAACAAAAGCGGATTCAGGAAATGCGCTTAGTGGATGAATACAACCAATCGCGACTGTTCAACGTTCAAGGAACCGCCAATGTTCCTGCAGCCGCGCCAACGCAAAATCAATTAAGCGACCCTAATTCCAAATATTATAAAGCTTACGTAGAGCAAACTTCTGCCGTGAGTAACGGTCAAGGGCGGCTGAGTTCCGAGGTGTTGGAACAAGTGCGACAATTGTTAGCACAGGGCAGCAAAATCGGCATGGAATATGCAGACACTCGCCGATTTAAGACTGGTTCTTGGCATAGTTGCACGATAATTCAAAACGGAAAAGAAAAAGATGTAATTGCATCTTTAGAAACTTGTTTGGCGGAACACGGTGGCGAATACGTGCGGCTGATTGGTATCGATCCAAAAGTCAAGCGGCGGGTAGTTGAAACAATTATTCAACGGCCATAATAGGGCGCACAATACCCATTGCGAAAATTCTAATAACGATCGCCTTTGGGTCGTGCCGCACCAGTAATATCAAATCCTGTCTTCATCGGAATAGTAAATTCACTGTTGACTGTTGACTGTTGACTGTTAACTGTTGACTGTTGACTGTTGACTGTTAAGAGGGCGGGCCCGCACCATCCACTGCCCCTACTGACTGTTGACTGTTGACTGTTGACTGTTAACAATTATCCCTCGTTACCAGGCTCTGCCTGGTAATGTAGATTCGGAGGCTCTACCTCCTTCTATCTCGCAACTTACAGGAGACAGGACTTTAGGAAGTGCTTAAGTTATTAAGTTTTCGAGCCTAAACAGACAACACAGATAATATTACAAATTGCCTTGAAGCCCGATCGCAGTTACAATCGTCCACGCATCCACCAACAACAGCAACAGCGTGCATCCCAGCAAAATCAGATACATCCAAGGCTGCGACAAAGGGCGAACATCCCTAGTATCAATACCGGTTTTTGCTTCCACCAAACCGACTAATTTATTAAATCCAGCCACCCGCATCGGTAGCAGATAACCTTCACCCGCATGACTCAGAAAATAGTAAACCAAGCCTCCTTGACCGGTCGATCGAGGTTTGAGAGCCTTCACCTCAGTCCAAGGTAGCGACCAACCCCTGCGAAACACGCGCGGAAACCACTTCGGATAGGTAACTTCAATCCCCTCCTCACTGAGAATTACCCGTTCGCTGAGCACGCCGTAGAGGCCTGCTGCGCCGACAATAATTGCCGCCCAGAGTGCGATCGGAGGAATTGGTGCTTTCGTGACTTCCGACAAAAACGGTAAGGGAATTGTGAGGGCTGCGTACAAGCTCAACAGGGTGATTCTAATCAGGGGAGAAAGTCGGAATACTGCTGGCTCAAATGCTGGGGCGGAAGATGGAGAAAGTGCGGATTCTGCTGACATAACTGAAATGAAAGAAGCTATTTAATGCTATTGTTACACAGTTGTTAATTCCGCGAACCAAACTCAAGAAAATCTCAAATATCAGACAATATTTGCTGTTTTGAGTTGCGATTTAAAATTCATTTCAAAAATTGTTATTTTTAAGTGTTGAGTTTTTATTTACCGCTTTGCAGAAGTTGGAATCTTGAGTGCGGAGTTATCAATTAACTGACAATTTATAACTCAAAACTCACAACTTCCATTAATCGACGGCGGTTAGGGCGGGTACTGTCAAAGATTCTGAAATTTCTCTGGCTTTCGGGCGGCCGGGGGTTGCTGCGCGATCGCCCTGAACTTCCCCTCGCGATCTGCTAGGATTGACGTTTGAATAGGGGCCTTCGTTAATCTGCAAGCGATCGCAAGGAATGGTGTCCGATAAAATTGCACTCGCCATCATCCCGGTGTGAATTTCCAATGCTGCGGCGGACATCGCTTCAAACACCAAACGCTGTCCGGGAAAAACCACTCGTTCAAAATACCAGTTAGGAATGTTGGAGATGCGAGCAATCTGAATCAGACTGGTGGCGTTGACGTAGCAGCACAGAATCTTGCTGTCGGTGTCTGAGGGTAGTGGGTCAAGAATTTGAGCCATAACTGCTGAGGGAGCCTTACCTAAAAGTTTTAGTTATCTTCTCAGGCTAACACTAGGCGATCCCGCCTACTGTAAAGCCGACTACCAACTCCAACGATTTTAGATTTTAGATTTTAGATTGGGGAATGACTTACTGAATCTGGATTTGGATCTTGCCTGCAGTTGCATTTTTTGTCTTAAAGCGTGTCAATAACATACCAGAGACCGATCGCCCTAAAATTTCTATTTACCCAGAAAAATACCTAATTGTTGACTCTTATCGGCAATTTTCCGTCAAAATCCGCTGTATTTGCTTACATATTCGCTTGTTTCGGCTGCTGTCGCCGACCCACACTCGCAAACTCAGCCTTAGACCGATCGGCAAAATTTTCAAATATTTAATATTAAATTGCCAAAATTAGAGAGATTGTAAAGTTATATTAAAAGAATATAAACATAGATCGAAAAGTCGCAGTTTAGGATATAACAATCATGGAAAACCGAGTTCTGTACGTTCGCCTCCCTTGTAATCCGATTTTCCCGATCGGAGTAGTGTACCTTTCCGATAGCGTACACAAGATGTTTCCCGATGTTCAACAGCGCATTTTTGACCTAGGCGCAGTACCCCCGCTGGATTACGCTAAAGGTTTAGATGCGATCGTCGATGAGTTTCAACCAACGCTGTTAGTTTTCTCTTGGCGGGACATTCAAATTTACGCGCCCGTGGGCGGTAGGGGCGGGAATCCCTTACAAAATGCCTTCGAGTTTTACTACGCCAAAAATCCGCTGACAAAATTCCGGGGAGCACTCGGAGGATTGCGTTTGGCCGCGTCTTACTACACCGAACTGTGGCGCAATCTGGGACTGGTTAAGCGCGGATTGAAGCGGGCCCGGAAATACCGCCCGGAAGCCCGCGCAGTGGTCGGTGGCGGTGCTGTGAGCGTGTTTTACGAGCAGTTGGGGCGCAGCTTACCGGCGGGGACTGTGGTTTCGGTGGGGGAAGGTGAAGCTTTGCTGGAGAAGCTGATTAAAGGCGAAGATTTGGCGCAGGAAAGGTGTTATGTAGTAGGAGAAACTGTGCCGCGCGCGAGGCTAATTCACGAAAAGCCAGCCAACATCGAGAAAACCGCCTGCGATTATAACTACATCGAAACCATTTGGCCGGAATTTTCCTATTATTTACAGGATATGGACTTCTACCTCGGAGTCCAAACTAAGCGCGGCTGTCCCCACAATTGCTGTTACTGCATTTATACGGTGATTGAAGGAAAACAAGTGCGGATCAATCCGGCGGATGAGGTGGTGGCGGAGATGCAGCAATTGTACGATCGAGGTATCCGCAATTTCTGGTTTACCGACGCTCAATTTATCCCGGCGCGCAAATTCATCGACGATGCGATCGAATTATTGCAAAAAATCATCCTCTCCGGTATGACAGACATCCACTGGGCTGCTTACATCCGTGCGGACAATCTCACACCCGAATTGTGCGATTTGATGGTAAAAACGGGCATGAACTACTTTGAAATCGGCATCACCAGTGGTTCCCAAGAATTGGTTAGGAAAATGCGAATGGGCTACAACTTGCGAGTAGTTTTGGAAAATTGCCGCGATTTAAAAGCAGCCGGTTACAACGATGTAGTTTCCGTCAATTACTCATTTAACGTGATTGACGAAACCTTTGAAACCATCCGACAAACAATTGCCTATCACCGAGAATTAGAGCGCATTTTCGGAGTCGATAAAGTAGAACCAGCGATTTTCTTTATCGGGTTGCAGCCGCACACAATTTTAGAAGAATACGCCTTTAAAAAGGATATTCTCAAACCGGATTATGACCCGATGAGTTTGATGCCTTGGACAGCCCGCAAATTGCTGTGGAATCCCGAACCTTTGGGTTCATTTTTCGGGCAAGTTTGTTTAGAAGCTTGGCAGCGAAATTCCAATGATTTCGGCCGTGAAGTGATGGCAATTCTGGAGGAAAAACTCGGCTGTGCGGAGTTGGAAGAAGCTTTGACTGCGCCAGTGGAAGTCAAAGACAAACAGTTAGCAGCAGTTAACTAACTATAGCAATCCTAAGTGATTTACTCGTTCTACTCGTTACCAGGCTCTGCCTGGTAACGCAGATCCGGAGGCTCTGCCTCCATTTTCGCAGGAGGCTCTTCAAAAGTGACATCGATTCCTAGGCTCTTAGTCTCTCAACCAGTTATTGAAAATGATTTAGGATTGCTATACCAGGTTCGCAGTCAGGAAAACCGTCCTTTAAAAAAAGGGGAAATGGGAGGAAAGATGTCTCTTCTGTTTCCCTATTTATTATTCAATAAATAGGTAAGGATCGAAAAATTAATAACTTAAACACCTCCTACAGTCTTCTCTCCTGTAAGTTGTTAGAAAGAAGGAGGCAGAGCCTCCGGATCTGCATTACCAGGCAGAGCCTGGTAACGAGCAAAACGAGCAAACGAGCAAGTCTTAGCCCCCCCTTAATAAGGGGGGGTTGGGGGGGTAATATCTAGCGCTACTTTATGAAATTAGTGTAACAGAGTCAGTTCGCGATCGCATGGGGGCGAGAAACCCGGTTTCTACGAAAATAAAAAGTTTAGTAACGAGAAATATATGAAGAAACCGGGTTTCTGAGATTTGCGCGCACAAGTCATAAGATCGTAAAACTGTTATAAATGCCAGCGCTTGTTTCCCTTCGATCGCATTGACATACTTTATGTATTTTCACTGATCTAGGGTTCGCAGTGTACACCTTACTTAAACCTAGGGTGTACCGTGTTTTCTGCAAACTCCACCTCTGACATTAAATATTATTAATATCAAACAAGTATCGCTTAAGATGTAATTATATAGTTAAAACTAGGAGTGACAAGATGTTTTATCAAGATAGAGTTAAGGGCATTAAAGAAGTAGGTCTAGTTATAGCTGGCCTTAGCGCGATTCCCTTCGGGATAGCTTCGCTTCACGGCATTTTGACTCCCCCAGCAGAAGCAACAGCACTAAATCAACCCGGATCTTCCAGTTTACCGCATTCTCGATCGTTCCAAATTGCTCAAGTTGAGGGATGTCCCAAGGCCGAAATGGTGCAATCTTTCGCAACGGCTAACTTTTCTATATACATTTGCAAAACCCAGGAAGGCGCTATTTTTTACCGAGGGCTCAGCAAAATAAATGGTAGCCAAATCAATGTCATGCAAGTAACTACAAGTGACGACGGCACTTATGAAGCGACTAACGGCAATATTATCTATTCGATCAATCCCGATCGCCTGCAAGTGCGGCAGAATGGTAAGCTAATCTTGACTGAAGCTGTCATCAAGTAACACGAACTGTTATTCAACGATCGGATAAATTTAGGGTGTATTTGATTCACTTAAAAAAATCAAGACAAGCAAAAACCTATTGATTCCTTAATAATCAAAGAGAATCAGTGGTAACGGTTATACAATTGACTAATTTTTGTTCAAATATCTCTCAATTAGGACGATCGCCACTATATCATCTACAGGCCGCGGCGGAGTCCGCATTCCCTGCGGAATCAAGCGAGAAAGTCCCGTAGGAGGGTACATTTCCCAGTAACGATCCTTCGCTTCTAAGCTGCTGAATCTCTCGTCAACCCGAACAATTTCGATCTCCGGCGACAAACTCTGCGTTAGTTTTTGTTTCCAACTCTTAGAAGTCGTTTGATCTCCGAGTACCAATAACTCAACGGGAAACTGTTCGCACAGAGATTGAATAGTAGATATGGCTGATTCTGACGGTACTACTTGATGGTAGCAGATGTTTCTGTCTCTACCCATGACGGCGATGCCGCACTTGTCTTTACCCGGATCGAAACCTAAAATCATATTTATTACTTCTATATTAATAAGTTGGTAGTTGCGCTGTTGTAGTCGAGGAAACCCAATCGCCAACCTATATCTAATCTGACACTTGCATTTTTGAATGTCTCAAAATCTTTTTGGGCGATCGCACTTATTTTGCTTGACTTTTTTGCAGGATTGACATATTATATCATCATGGGAATCCGTGGGGTCATATAATGTCTAAAATCAGAAACCGGGTTTTTGCCACAATCTTTGCTTCCCCGTTTTAATTTATCGAAAAAACCCGGTTTCTTTCACCTCCGCGCAAAAATCAGAAACCGGGTTTTTGCCACAATCTTTGCTTCCCCGTTTTAATTTATCGAAAAAACCCGGTTTCTTTCACCTCCGCGCACAAACCCGGTTTCTCTCACCCCTGTACAGGCGGTGCGTCGTTATGAGATTGTCGATGTGATTTGCAAATTGTAGATGGCGACGCACCCTACTATCTAAAGAGTAGAGAAGAGTCCTCACAGGGAAGACGGGGAGGAAGGGACAGCCAAAGCTACCGCAACACGAAAACCCCCGTCCCCGTGCCCGTGCGAGTTGCGCGGGATGCAGCAGCGGTAGGCCGCACGGCACTGGAGCGCACGGTAGTTCCACGAACCTCCATGCAGCACACGGTAACTATTTATTTCATTTTTCCAAAAACCTCCGTCAGTCCCTGCGTCGTCATCGTTAATTTGCCACTTATCGCTGCACCATTCGCCAACCTGACCGTGCATATCATAAAGTCCAAAGGCATTGGGAGGAAAACTCCCCACATCCATTGTTTGTTGGCGGTCATAATTAACTAAATCTTTGGTAATTGTCTCGCCAAAATAGAAAGATGTTGTAGTTCCAGCGCGACAAGCATATTGCCATTCAGATTTTGAAAGTAAGCGATAAATCTTGCCTGTTTTTTCAGAAAGTTTTTGGCAGAATGCTACAGCCTCATTCCACCTTACACTTTCTACAGGACGTTTTTCACCTTTAAAGCGCGATGGATTATTTCCCATCACTGCTTGCCACTGTGGTTGGGTGATGGGGTATCTTCCTGCATAAAAAGTCGGTACTATTACTTGAGGCGGCGGACTTTCGTTATCGTACCTAGCTGATTTTGGTGCTTGCCAACCCATCATAAATTTGCCGCCAGGAATGTAAACCATTTCTAGTACAACTCCATTACCTAAGTCTTCAGGGAAGTAATGAGCAAAAGACTTTCTGGGACTGTTTTCTTTTCCTTCAGCATCGACTGTGATGACATCAAATTCAAATGTAGGGAGATATTCGTGAAACTGAGGTTTAATCTTTAAGTCATCTCGATCTTTCAGGAGTGAATAGGCAGCAAATTTCACCTGCATTGATTCATCGTGCAATGCTTGAATTATCAAATCTAAACCTGCTTCTCCATATTTGAGCGCTTCGGAGAGGGCGGCGATTCTCACTTCGACAATGGGTGAAGTTAATCGGCTTTTAACGCCGGGAATCCCTCCGAGTACCGCAGCATTGAGAGGAATTGAACTTTGACCGCCAAGGACGGCATCGTATTCTCTGGGTTGATTTTGATTGTCTGACATTACACCGCACGCTCCTGCATTTTAACAGTTGACAGTTGGCAGTTGGCAGTTGGCAGTTGATGGTTGGCAGTTGGCAGTTGGCAGTTGATGGTTGATGGTTGAATAGTATGGGAATTGAACCATTTATGCTTGACCGGTATTGGCTCTATTTCTGAGGTTATTTATGTCGGCGCATGATGTGGCGATTGCTATATATATGGCGGCACAGATTGCCATGATTTAATGATATGTGAAGGGCGCGACAATGTCAAGCAAAATTGTAATTTTATTGCCCAAAATCTTGGGTGTAATTCGATAGGTCGATCGCACTTATTACTTAACTTTCACATCTGGGCCGGCCGGTGGTTGTTGTCCGGTGCGGAAAACAACGACTCCGTTTTCCAGAGCAACTAAATCTATTTTCAGCGGGCCGGCGATGTACGTGACATCTGCGGCGATCGCCCGAACCTCCAGCGATTTCTCGTACTGCTGCAATCGATCGATAAAACCACCTAAAGTTTCAATCCGATTGTCCGCAACTTGCACTCTGCCGCCGACAACTCCGATCAAGCGAGCGCGAAATTGACAAGCTTCGATCAATTGCAGCAACTGCACCCGCACCTGTTCGTTTGTCAAAGTCACCGGATCGACAGCAACCGCTGCAATCACATCTCCGGCGCGGAATACAACTCGATTGATTTCGGCTTCGGCAAATACCTTAATTACCTTTTCTTCTCGCAGATAATTAGCGCCGGCGACGATTCGCACCACGTAGTCTTTACCGTCTTTAATCTGACTGATTAATTGATCGATTTCTGCTGTAGTAATTTGAATAATCTGTTTGCGAACCTTGGCATTTTCCGGCTGCATCAGTTCGACGGTGGTTTTATTTGCTTCTTGCAACAGTCGATCGATCGCCCGACTCGCCTTATCCGGTTCCAAGATGCGAACAACGCCAGCAGCTAAAATTTGACCGCGCCTGATCGCAACTGTACCCTCGCGGATGGCCTGAAAGTCCCGTTCCAAAACTTGCACTTGCTGCTGCAATAAAGTTTGTTGCTGTTCGAGTTTAGTTTGTTGCTGTGCGAGGGTTTCTAAAAGAGCTTCCCTCTCGGCAATTACTTTGTCCCTCTCGACAATTATGCGATCGCGATCGGCGAGATTTTGCACCCGCTGGGCAATTTCCTTGTCCCGCTGGGAAATTAGTTCGTTGCGATTGACAATTTCTGCGTCTCGCTTGGCAACTTCTTCCTGCCGCTGGGCAATTTCTGCGTCTCGCTTGGCAATTTCTCGATCGCGCTGGGCAATTTGAACTTTCACCTGCTCTCGCTGCTCGATCAACTGTTGGCGTTCCGCTTGCAGTTGGGCGATTTCCGAGCTCAAAGCTGTTTTTTGATCGGAAACTGTTTTCAATTGGTTCTCAGTGCGATCGAGCTGAGCTCTTGTAGTCGATCGGGCAGTTTCCACCAGTTTCAACTGTTCTTCGGTGCGGGATTTAGCAGCTTCCACGCTAGCAAGCTGTTCTTCCGTGTCCGATTTAGCTGCTTCTACCTGACTTAACTGCTCTTGGGTTTTAGACTTGGCTGCTTGCACGCTGTTGAGCTGGGCCCGGAGCGAGTTTAATTTTTTTTCTGTCCGAGCTTGCTCGGCATTAGCAGCTTGGAGCGATTGATTAATTTGCTCTAAATTGGCTTTAGCTTGCGCTTGAGCGGTTCTGGCTCCATTTAATTCAGTTTCAACTCGATTTTTTTCTTGAGTGGTTTCTTTGAGTTCTCTGCGGGCTTGGTTGAGCCTTTTTTGAATCTCGTCTATTTGAAAAACCCCGGTTCGCAGAGGCTTGCTGGTAGCAAACAAAATGGCCAAAGTAATTGCTGACAGGATGCTGCCGGCCATCACTGTCACCACAACAGCAGTGTCGCGGGGGCGAAGTTTGAACAAACTCAACCTTGCCTTGCCGACTTTCGTCCCGAGACGATCGCTGACAGTCGCGATCGTACCCCCCAACACTAAAATTACAAATACCAAGATGTATCCAGCAGTCATTCCGATTTTAAATTTAGGATGGTGGATTTTGGATTGAATCTAAAATCCAAAATCCAAAATCCTATACTTTCTCGGCATCAAGTGAATTGCTGGCTTAAGGCCACCGGGTTGTGGACAGTGATCTTTTTCTTGTGGATCGAGATCATGGTTTCTTGTCTGAGATCCCCCAGCAAACGAGTCACAGTTACCCGCGTCGAGCCGATCGCTTCGGCGATCGCCTGGTGGGACAGCTTCAAATCAATCGTAATCCCATCCGTACTGGGCACGCCAAAATCCCGGCACAGAATCAGCAAAAAGCTGACGAGTCTCGAACCCATATCTCGGTGTGCGAGGGTTTCGATCATCATCTCCGTTTGCAAAATCCGAGAAGAAAGTCCCCGCAGCAAAACCATAGGCAATTCTGCGTCTTCCTTGAGAGCTTTCTCGACTTGTTCGATCGGCAGCGAGATCAATTCTACCGGCGTAAACGCTACCGCGTGGTAAAATCTGTCCGAGCGGTGTCCCGTAATCAGAGACAGCACGCCGAACACGCTGTTTTCCCGCAGGAGCGCCACAGTAATTTCTTCGCCTGCTTCATACACCCTAGAGAGCTTCACAGCGCCTCTAAGCAGAACGTAGACGCGCTCAGCCGGGTCTCCAGGGAAAAAAATTGTCTTGCCCCGTTCAAAGTTTTCCACAATGGGTGGAAACGCCCCGCCGCTGATTTGGCGGAACACGGCTGCTAGCGGTCTATCATGTGTCACGACTAGATCCTTTGTACTAATCAATAGTTTGTAAATTGTCGATTAAGCTTATTGAGTAAATATACTGACCAACCTCCAATGTCCAGGGATTCTGTTACAGCCATCTAATGTTAAGTTAAACACACGCTGTATGATATTAAATCTAGCCATTCTCTTAACTTTTTCAATTCCGCCCATTTAGATCCACAACCAAATTAATCTCAATTGTGTCTCAATTGTCTGTCCATCAGTTAAATCTGAATCAGTTGTGTCTAAACTGGCGGAGTTGTCGGATATAGCCCACGAGAACGGTGCAAGTTGCTTCGAGAAGAAATACAGATGATAGATTTGACCGGAAAAAATGCTCTTGTTACGGGCATTGCCAACAATCGCTCGATCGCCTGGGGCATCGCCCAGCAGCTCCACAAAGCAGGGGCCAACCTCGGCATCACTTTTTTGAAGGATGAAAAAGGCAAGCACGAGCGCAAAGTCGCCGAACTTGTCGAACCGCTCAATCCCAGCCTGTATTTGCCCTGCAATGTCCAAAACGAGAGCGAAATCGAGTCTACTTTTCAAACCATCGCCGACAAATGGGGCAAGTTAGATATCCTGGTTCACTGCTTAGCCTTTGCCGGCAAGGACGAACTTTCAGGAGATTTCACCAACACCTCCCGCCAAGGCTTCTCCAATGCTTTGGATATTAGCGCTTACTCGCTGGTGCGGCTTTGTGCTGCGGCTAAACCGCTGATGGCGGAGGGCGGCAGCATTATCACGCTGAGTTATTTGGGCGGCGTGCGGGTAGTTCCTAATTATAATGTGATGGGCATTGCTAAGGCAGCTCTGGAGATGAATGTTCGCTATCTGGCGGCGGAACTCGGCCCGTTAAATATTCGGGTAAATGCGATTTCTTCGGGCCCGATTCGCACTCTGGCTTCGTCAGCAGTTGGCGGCATTCTGGACATGATCCACCACGTTGAGGAAGTGGCCCCGCTGCGGCGGACTGTGACTCAGCAGGAAGTGGGAAATGCTGCGGCTTTTCTGTGCAGCAATCTCTCTAGCGGGATTACGGGTCAAGTTTTATATGTCGATGCTGGTTACGAAATCATGGGAATGTAACAGCTTTTAAACAGTTGTCAGTTGACAGTTGTCAGTTGACAGTTGACAGTTGTCAGCGAAGTTTTTAGATAGTAAACAGTTGACAGCAAAATTTGCCAACAGTCAACTGTCAATAAGTAATTGGACAGAATTAATTACACACTGATTTTTTGCTGATTCTTTACTAGACAAGCCTTGTAGCCCAGAGTTTTGTGTAATTAATTGTGTCTTACTACTTAACTGTCCGTTGTCTGCTACAAAAGTGCTAATCCCAAATTACTAATTATCAACAATAACTATGAATGACAAATTGGGAATTATGGAAATAATCGATCGCCCTCCAGTACCTCCTGCAAATTCGGTTCAACCAGCCAGGGCCGCGTTGGTGAAACGCACGACACTGGAAACGGATGTCACTGCTAGCCTGAATCTCGACGGTGTGGGAACTTGCAAGGCGTCTACGGGGATTCCGTTTTTAGACCATATGTTGCACCAAATTGCTTCTCACGGATTGATCGATTTGGACGTGCAGGCGATCGGGGATTTGGAGATTGACGACCACCACACGAACGAAGATGTGGGAATTACCTTGGGCCAAGCCCTAGCAAAAGCTGTCGGGGATCGATCGGGCATTTCTCGCTTCGGACACTTCATCGCCCCTCTCGATGAAGCATTAATTGAAGTAGTCTTAGACTTTTCGGGACGGCCTCACCTAAGTTACAGCTTAGAAATTCCCAACCAGCGGATCGGCACCTACGACACCGAATTAGTGAGAGAGTTTTTTTCAGCGGTAGTGAACCACACTCAGATGACACTGCACATTCGACAGTTGCAGGGCGGAAATTCACATCACATTGTCGAAGCCGCGTTCAAAGCCTTTGCGCGAGCTCTGCGGATGGCGGTAGAAATCGACCCCCGGCGCGCCAGTCGGATTCCGAGTTCTAAAGGAGTTTTGTAGTTTCGGGTTTGTAGTAGCGCTTCTGGGCTACTGCAAACTTGTAAATCAAAATATATCTGCGATGTAGTTAAAAACACCTTGACTTCCCTCGCCGTACTTGCCGATAAATTGATCGATTAGTCGATCGCTACACCTTTCTATAGCATCAGCTATAGAACTTTGTGCTAAAACTTGACTAGCAGATTGACGCAAAACTTCAAACAAATTTACAGTAAAATCAGTATCTTCACTGACAAAATCCCACAGTTCTCGACCGATCAAAGTGCTCATTTCAGAATTCGGCAGAAGTTGCTTCAGCAGACCAAAAGTTACAGTCTTATTAGTTCTCTTGCCGTAAGCTATACCAATATAAGCGCGATCGCCTGCATTAATTTTTTCCTGAATTTTGTCAGCCCAATATACTATCTGGTCTTTATCCATATCATTCGGGCCGCTTTTGACCTGTATCCAGCATTTCTCACCATCACTGGTAGTTTTAATTGCATCCCATCCTGACTTACCGGGCGGACTTTCTGCACTTTCAGAACAAGATATCAATAGTTTTTCAATAAAAAACCCCATAGAAGTAACAATAGACCTAGTGGCTGCCATATAAACATTAAGTCTGACAACTTCTGCTGGAGTATCGAGATTTAACGCCCTAATTAAAAAAGGGTTGGGATGAATTTTTTCTAAAGTCAGATTTTCCACCATAGCTAACTGCCGCCTTGTAAAGTCCCGACAGATACTAGCTAGAAAATTTTCAGCTATAGTAAGTTGCAGAGAAAGCTTACCTGAAGATGTAAATGCTAAAATGCGTTCAATCTCATCAGGAGTAAATTTAAGAGCTCTTTTCCCAGAAATACTGCTGATACCGTTTCTAAGTGTTTCTGCTGTCAAACTCATGAATTCTTCTAAATCTGCAAAGTGACCAGCGAAAGATTGAGACTTTCTGCCAGGTAATCCCACTTCCTTTTCCAAGACAAATGTTAACAATTCATGAAGTTGATCTGACACTTTTATGTATCCTAAAATTAAATTCAAGTTTGAGTTATGCGAACAAGGAAAGTTGTTTAAATATTTCTCGCCCTTGTACTCGATCGCCTTTAATGACCTGGTAAAGATATTCACCGATCGCCTTTCCCAATAATACAGGAACCGCATTCCCAATCTGTCGGTATTTAGAAGTTGTTGAGCCATGAAAAACCCACTCATCGGGAAATGTCTGAATTCGCGCGCACTCTCTGACACTCAAAGGACGTAATTCATCAGGGTGGCACATATCAGTAGCCTTTTGATGGGGGCTTGTTGTGACAGTAGGCGATGGTTTCTCCCACGCTAACCGTCGATAAAAACCCACTTTACCACCTTCAGATTTATATGCCCCTCCCATTGCTGCTGCTTTTAATTCGCTGGGTAAATCCTTCCAGTTTTGACCAGCGGTTAACAAACGCAAATACTTGAGGCGACTTTCTGAGTAAGGGACAAATTCTGGCGGAGAATCTACTAAATCCTTTAATCCTTCTCTAAGTGTCAGCCATTTTGGTTTTTTACCAGTACCTTTTTGACTGTGAGTGGGCAGGGGCAAAGTAACTGGATCGTTACTTTTATAACCAATAAAAATAACTCTTTCTCTACATTGAGGAACGCCATAGTCAGCAGTATTGAGCAAATCATATACAACTTCATAACCAATTCGTTTCATCTCTGCCAAAATCACTTGTAAAGCTGCACCAGCAATCTCATCAGGTTCTAATTGCGGGCAACCTAAACCTCTGCGATCGTGAGGTCGATGTCGAATAGGAGCTGACAGTAACCCCTTAACATTTTCCATGATAAAAAAGCGGGGCTGAATTTCATCAACGATGCGTATGAAATCCATAAATAAGCTACCGCGCGGATCGCCAACAGACCCGCGTTTTCCGGCTGTACTGAAGGATTGGCACGGGGGGCCACCAGTTACTAAATCTACTTCATTAGAGCGCAGAGGTCTATCTAAACCTAAGATTTTTCCCCCTTCTTGCAATAGGGTTTCGGCGTTAATTTGGCAAATATCTCTCGGTACAGCACATGGTGATAAGTGAGGACGATTTAGAGAGATAGTTTTGGTAGCATCAGGTTCTATTTCTACTAAACTTACTGTTTGAAATCCTGCTTTTTCGAGTCCTAAATCTAAACCGTAGGCTCCAGCAAAGAGGCTAATAGTTATCGGTTTGTTGTCAATCAAAAGTTTTAGCCTCAAAACTAGGTATGGCTGGGATGAAAATTGTACTCTACTAAAATCCAAAAGCCAGAGCATCAAGCATATACTTACCCTTCTCCCGTCCGACTTCTTGATATATATCCAAAAGTTCTTCATAGGCAGTCTCTCCTCCTATGATATTCCAAAACTCCTGTCCCATAATTATAGCTTGATCGAAAGGCGTGTACTTCCTTGCCACTGACCATTTATAATCAGAACGATTTGGGCCGTAAGGATTGTAAGCCATAGCATAGTAAGATTGAGCATCAGGGCGATACTCTCCACACAGTAAATGAAACCTCAGCAGTCGTTGAATTACCTCCAAGCATTGTCCTTTGTTGGATTTTGACCCTTTAATTTCAAAGAAAAATTTTCTCCCGTCACGGGCAAGCACGTACAAATCTGCTTTGACCGATCGCCTAACTAAATGATTGTTTTTTTGAGCATCAAGAACAGCTTGGATCATTTCGTCAAAACTAGGTTTATTGGCATTTTTGTCTGCTGACTGCTCAAATAGCGCTATCTGACGCTCAATTTCATTGATAGCCTCAATGCTAACTTCGCCAGTAATTTCATAGCTTCTGTTTGCTTCTTGGTGATGTTCCAAAGCAAGGAGTTTTGCACATTCTTCATAAGTTGTGCCCAAGCTGCTGATGCAAAATCTCTCAAACTCGTTAATTCGCAGCAACTCTGACGGCATAATAGCAGCCTGAAACGGTTTCACTTGAGCTTTGGAGGACTCGCCTGATAAATATGCTGCTGGAATATCAAGTTTTGGTATTAGCCGTCCTCTGTATTCATTGACAAGATTTTCGATGAAAACTTCTAAGTATGCTTTGATGATGGCGCGTGTAATTGAGCTAATAGCTGACATTATTTTACTGCAAATATTCTGTTGACTAGACTTGTTGAAAAGTGTAATACCAAATCAAGCTTAAATATCCCCCTTATTTCTTAGTCCGCGGAGGCGGACTTTGTTTTTGTAGTTGCGGTTTCAACCGCCGAACCATCTATCGAGGGGGTAGCTCAATCTATCCAAACTTCGTCAAGAAACGGAAAGCATCCAATACGTGACTCGCGCAAACGTAGGGCGAAGTATTGTAAAAACCTTGCCACGCCGCCGCCTTATCTTCATCGTACCTGTCCGCTCTTTCCGAGTGTCTTCCCAGCCAATTAAGCCGCACCGCGTGACCCACTAATACATCTAAAACAATGTATTCTTCTACTTTCAATTCTGGGTTGCGCTGGGCGATCGCCGCCAACTCCATCAGCGCCTCAATATTGACTTGTCGGTATTCCGGCGCTACAATTTTGTTTAGCAAATGCTCGATTTGGAGCGCGAAATTCTTTTCGCCTGGGGTCATTTCCGCTAAAATAATATCGCTATCTAAGCGATTTCGACGCTCTAATTTATCGCCAATAATTAAGCCTTTGCAGTGCCGCAGCAATCCCCAAACACTCGGATAAAAATCCTTCGGTACGCGGTTGACTGCACCTTCCATTTGCCGCTTGCGCCGCCATCCACCCGCAGGCATTTTGGGTTCCTCAAACACGGACGCGACTACCCATTCAATATCTTTTTCCGGCTGTTTGACACGCAGTGATTCTTGCTGTTTGAGGATTTGATTCATTTCCTCATATTCTGCCAAGACTTGGCGCAGGCGATTTTTAATTTCAAAGGGACTTAGCTGCATTAAATATTCGTAAGCTTCATTTTGCGTAACTCGCAATTCGCGGGCTAATTCGCTAGTTAACAGCAAAATAAAGTAACTCACTCTCAGAGTTAGCAACCCTTTAAATAACTGCGGTTCGGCTTTAATTAGCAAGCCTAAGTAAATCAGAATTTCTTGAGTGAGAACTCGATCGCGAACGTCTTCTCCACAGAATTCGCGAATTTTGTCCATGATTTCTGTGTAAGAACCAGGCCGCGAAATCAGCGAATCTTCGCTGTAGGCTTTCCCGACAGCAATCTGTTTTTGCTTCACCAAAATGTCTGTTACCGCATCCGACAAGCTAATATCAACTTTGTCCAGCAATCCAGCAGCGTGACGGACAACGGCCCATTGAATTTTTGATTGCGAACTTTCTCCAGCTTTTGTATAAACTTCGTTGAGTAAATCCACAACTTCAACAGTTGCTTCCGCGCCGCCAAATCCTGTATCAAAGTTTAATCCTTTGAGGCGAATCAGCGTATGCAGCAACTCAATTTGTTCGTACAAATTCTCTGAGTTTTGCAGGCTGGTGAGCAATAATTGAGGATTAGTTTCGCACTCTAATTTAAATTCTTGGGTATGACCCAATGGCCAAGTTTTTTCGGGATTGTAACTCAGATAGGTGGGGGTTTCTACTGCACCTGTCACTGGAGATTCAGTGAATTCAAAATATTGCATGAAATCTATTCTCTCTGTGCCAGCAGTCAGCATTAACTGGTTAAGATTTCCGAGTTTGACAGGCGTATTTTCCGAGTTTCCGTCGCGGAGTTGCTTCATCAATTCCAGCAGTGCTTCGCGGCCGGTTTCGAGCATCGCGTGAGTCAGCATCAGCGTTACCGTGGGTCGTCCCAACTGATACCAGTGGCGGTGAATGTGAGCTATTTCGCTTTGAATTTTAGATACTAGAAAATGGTAGTCTAGAGTTAGGTAAAATTCTTCTCTGTCCAAGAATGAGGGAAGAAATACGATCGCCTCTCCGCGAATTTTGAACACCCGGGAAGTCGTCAAACTCCGCAAACGGCGCACGGGGCGGCCTGTTAAGCCTAGTGAATCGTTGCGTCCAATCTCCGCGTAAATAGCGGATAATTCTTTGGCTTGGCGGACTTGAATTGGTTCTACCTGTTTTGGAGTTTGCGCTGCAATACCGTTGGTGGCTAATTCTGCTTGCAAATCTTTGTCTTCAGCTAACAGGGCAATTTGCACTAAAGGTTCTCTGTGCCTGCCCACTGACAGGTGTCTTCCCAAGGGGTCAATATCGCCAACTGCGATTAATCCTTCGTTGAGTAATTGACCGAGAAAATACAAACTTTGCGCCCAAACTAGGGGAACATTTTCATTGGGTAGGCGCTGCTGGCTGCGGGGATTTAATTTTTCTGCTTCTATATTTTGGGCGGGGATGTAGTACAATTCTGGTAGAAGTGGCACACCAGCGCGATCGACTGTTAGAGATTCCAAACGCTGCTGGTACTCTTCGACTTGGGCTTGATTTCCCTCAAATATGCCGTCCAAGAACAAATAAGTAAAAAATAGCGGCCACTCGCATTCTATATGCTCGAACTGCTTTAATTCGGTCGGTTCGTAATGCAGGCGATCGACATCTTCCAAAACTGTTTGGTGTCCGTCCCGCAGAAACCGCTTGCAGCCGTAATTGCCTTGCAATTTGTCGATTATTTTATTTCTAGTTCGTTCTACTAATTCTTTATCTTCCACAGCAAAAGCCGGAAAACTAATCGCGCTCAATAAAGCTGCATCTACTTCTTTTGAACTAGATTCGCGAGGCAAAAGCGATTCCAAAGTTACGCGGCTTCTGGCAATTTCATCGGGCAAAACGTGAATCACTGATGTTTGAGAACCGTTAACTCCGAACAAATCCAATCCATTTATTGCTTCCAGCGCTGCTTTTGCCATGCCAACCGAACTAGCATTTAATTCTGCATTGCCGCGATTAACTTTATTGCCTCTTTCCCAAATTCCGTAATCGGGAGTGCGGTAAGCTCTACCAATGTAGTAGACTAAATTTTGCACGAAATTGACTTCATCGATTGTAAAAATTATATGCAATCCCGAAGCCGTCATTTGAGCAAGAATCAACAAAAATATAGATGTAGCATCTAACTGTAAATGTCCCCATTGGTCATCGCCAACAACAATACTACCAGTTTGAGTATTGTATTTAGCGTGTAGGGCATCTAGCGGCAACTGAGTATTTTTAAAACGTTCGACTTTGTTCGATTGCTGCATCATCGCAAACAGCAAGCCGCGCATCAATTTGACTGTGCTGTGTTCGAGTTCAAAGGTTCTACCGCGATCGCCGTCAATTTTGCGGTAAGCTAAACCCAAACCCCAAACTGCGAGAATGCTGTACACGTTATCCCGCACCCAAGCATCGGTATAGTCGCCGTGAGCGTTAACGGCGGTACTCGCCGGAAGCAAGCCAGTAATTGGGTTCTGGCGCTTGAGGATGACGTTTTTGATTTGCTGGTAGTAATGATCTAACTTCGTTTGTCGCTCTTTTGTTGCGATCGCCATTTCGTTTTCCTTGGTTTTCCTGATGCGAGTTCAATTGCGGTGAATAGACTTTTAAATATATCAGAGATTCTATCACTGCTCCGATTCTGCCAACAACAAAACAAGGTGATTGTCATGTCCAGCCGCAACAACAACAATAATAACCGCGTTCCTTTTGTAAAAATTGTCTACTCTACAGTGAAGGTTAATGGTAAAATTGAACTCGTGCCGATGGAATGGTACGCTGACGGCTCTGTCAAGAAAATTGAACGTTAATGAGCGATCGCACTTGGCAGCCTAACTCTAATGGACTTGCGCGTCGCGTACAAAAAAACCGGTTTCTGGGCCACGGAATGATGACTTACCAAAATCTTTGTGGCACAAACCGGATTTTTTTCGTTCAAAAGTAGTCTAGCATCGATCGCCAAACTAAGCTAATTTAAATAACTAGGTGTGTAGAAATCTCACAGAAAGAAATATGGATCGATCGCGCCCGCAATTTTCAGTGCTGGGACTACCAGTTCACATATTAGACGATTACGCAGGTTGGCTGATAGAGCGCCTGCATCAAGGCTTAGGAAGTCACGTCGTGACACTAAATGCTGAAATGGCAATGCAAGCCGAGAAAAATCAGGCATTAGGCGATGTAATTCGCTCTGCAGAACTCGTGATTCCAGACGGTTCGGGAGTGGTGCTGTACTTGCGAATGCGCGGCAAACCGGCAAAGCGCTATCCGGGGATTGAACTAGCAGAATCGCTGCTGCAAGAAGCCGGAAAATTGCCCGATTCCGAACCGGTATTTTTCTTTGGAGGTGCGCCGGGAGTGACGGCGAAGGCGGCAGAAACTTGGCAGCAAAAAGTGAAAGGATTGTCGATTTCTGCTCAACACGGCTATCTTTCTGCTGATGAAGAAAAAGACTTCCGTGAAAACCTCAAAAAAATGCAGCCCAAACTGATTTTTGTGGGCTTGGGAGTGCCTCGCCAAGAGTTTTGGATTGCGGAAAACCGACACCTTTGTCCGCAGTCTATTTGGGTGGGAGTTGGCGGCAGTTTCGATATTTGGGCGGGAACCAAAGACCGCGCACCGGCTTGGTTTTGCGACAATCATTTAGAATGGTTGTACCGGCTTTATCAAGAACCTTGGCGCTGGCGTAGGATGTTGGCTTTGCCACAGTTTGCATTGAAGGCTTTGGGGGATTTGCGAGGGTGAAAGTTTAATTAATAGAGTAATATCGTTTCCGGTTGCATCGGAATGATGTTAACTGTCAACTGTTAACTATTAACTGTTAACTGTTAATAGTGAATTTACTATTCCGCTGAAGAGAGGATTTAATATAACCGCAGATTCAAGGCAGATTCAGCACGGCTCGACGCAAATATTTTATTGAACGATAAAATTGGTTCGTAGCGCGGAATTTACCGCACTACGAACCTTTTTGTTATGGTAATTTATCGGACACGATATGAGTCTGTCGATCGCAAAATGTGGGTTGGGGGGGGGCGGGTTTACGGGTTTTATGGCTGATATTATAGATTGTTGGTGAACCCGCCGCTACAATAATTGTGGTTAATTTATTGACTAGACGATGTAAGGAGAATCGATCGCCCTAGCGCGATTAATTGCTACCAACGTCTGGTAAATTAAAGCTGAAATCTCGGCGCGGGTAATGTCCCGCTGCGGCGAAAGCCGATCGCGCGCCGGATAGTTTACTACAATATTCAAAGCAGTTGCTGTGGCTGCGGCGCTTAAAGCAAAATTAGGAATTTGCGATCGATCGGTGTAAACTTTCAAAACATCGGGATTGCCGCCCTTAAGTTCCAAACCGTTAACCAAAGATACGATCGCCTCAGTCTTAGTTAAATTCTGATTCGGGCCAAACTTCAACCCCGGAAACCCAGACAAAAACCCCGCCCGATTCGCCCGTTCGATCGCACTTCTCGCCCAAAAACTAGCAGAAACATCAATAAAATTTGTCGCCAACCGCTTCGGAATCGGACTAAACGCACTCACCAAAAGCGCCGCATATTGAGCGCGATTTAAACAGTCATCAGGTTTAAAAGAACCGTCAGGAAAACCGCTAATTATATTCCCCGCAGCCAAAGCCTCAATAAAGTTCTCCGCCCAATGTCCAGAAATATCGCTAAACCTCGCACCGCCAATATTCGGATTGCCGCCGCCCTTTCTCACCGCAGCTTGCACCGCTTTTAAAGCATTCACTTTTCCGTAACCGAACCAATCGCTGCGGCGGCTGCTAGGATCGTAATTTCCCATCCGATTTCCCAACTGCGGATCGGGCTGGGAATCGACAATTTTATCAGCAGTTTGTTCGAGAATTCCCCGCACTTCCCGCGCCGTCAAACGGGGGTTGGCCGAAAGCACTAAAGCTGCCACTCCAGCGACTACTGGAGTGGCGCTGGAAGTGCCGCCAAAGGTATTGGTGTAGTCCCCCGGATCGTAGCCGGCAACACCGACTCGATCGGCAGTAAACACCCCCAAACCGGGCAAATACTGCGTCACTTCCGGCGCAGTCGCAATAAATCCGGTTTCTGGCAGCCAAGTTCCCGGCGGCGCGTTGTTGCTGGGGGCGCACACCGAAATGCTGTTGCCCCAATTGCTGTAGGCTGCTTTTTTGTTGAGGGAAGTGGAAGCAGACACCGCAATCACATCGGGGTGCACGGCAAATCCTGCCAGCCAATTAGTTCGATCGCCCAAAATGTTATTCGGCCAGTCTTTCTCATCTACAGTACCGTTGACAGGGCGGTTGGCATTGCCCGCAGCGAACAGAATCACGCAGCCTCTACCGCCCCGCCCTTGGGTGGCGGCTTTGGTGATGACGGCACTCTGGCGCAGGGAAAGGGGATAGTAAACTGCCCCTGGGCCCCAACTGCAAGAGATGATGGCTGCGCCTTTTTCCACTGCCCAATTGAATATTTTTTCGATCGACTCGTCATCAAGAAAACCGCTAGTACGGATGGGCATCAGGGCGCATCCGGGGGCGACTCCGACAATGCCTTTGCCGTTTTCTTCTGCTGCGGCGACACCGGCGCAACTTGTGCCGTGGTTGTCCGATTCGGCAACGGGCATCGGGGAAGTGTCGCCGTCTTTGAAATCGATGGGTGAGACGATTTTGCCTTGGCCTTGAAAATCGGGATGTGTCAAGTCTACTGAATCGTCGGCGATCGCAATTACGATCGATCGCGCGCCGCGAGTCATATCCCAAGCCGCTTCTGCATAAATTTGAGCGTCGCCGACAAGTTCGTTGCCGCCTCGGTTATTGAGATACCACTGTTGGGGATAAAACGGATCGCGGGGTTTATAATGCTGCTGAGTTTCTACTAAAATATTGGGTTCAGCGATCAGAACTTCGGGATATCTTGTCAGGCGGTTGGCAATTTTGACCGGGTTTTCTGTTGCTTGTTTGTTGACTTCACAGACAAAGGTGTTGGGAATTCCTGAGACTGGCCGGACTATTGTTAAATTTGCTGCATTGGCGATCGACTTTCGCGATAGTTCGTCTACTTGTTCGCCAAATTGAATAGTAATTTGGTCTGTCAAATAAAAGAATGTACTCGGATTGTTCGCCGGACAATAAACATGGCTGGCAAAAGCTACAGCATCGCTAGCGCGGGCTGCTTGCATTGCTGCATCTAGGTTTTCTGGCCCAACGATATACTCTTCGAGATTACTTTGCCCGATGCGGCGGTTAAGTTTTGCCCCAGTTGTGGCAACCCAATTGTTTGAGGCTGATGCTATCGATGATGGGCGGACTGTAAAGCGATTGGGAACTTTTGACAGCAGCAATTCATCGCCGCCCCGCTGCAAAATCACTGCCAGACTTTCTTCGGGAACTCCAATACCTTGATAGTTTTGGAGAGTGTCGGAGGTTGGTTTGCTTGGTTGTACCATCAGAAATGTTCCTGTTTAATTTTGATGCAGAATAACGGGTGTTTGAAACCGCCTAGTCTCTTCAACCTGCGGAGGCAGGTTTTGTCTTTGTAGAAGCGGTTTCAACCGCCGTCTTATCTCTTATCTCAAATAAACACGCTAGGATTAACATTAAAGAATTCTCCTAGCGCCTTAGCTTGCGCCTTGCTAATCGCCCGTTTTCCATTAACCACCTCAGAGACTACTCCTTTGGAACCAATCACACCCACTAAATCGGCTTGTTTGAGTTCGCGAATTTCGATGAAATGCAATAGAACATCCTGGGGAGTCACTTCTGGATTTGGGTAATATTTTGATTCGTATTCTTCGATCAACAGCCCCCAGAGACTCAGTAAAGTTTCTTCTTCTAGTGTTAATTCTTCCTTAGACATCAGAAAATCGACTTCTGCGAGGGCAATATCGTTATCTTCTTCGTTCAGGATTGGCTTAGGCTGAGATTTTGCCAAAAGTTGACCGTAAGCTGTTTTTTCAATTGTGATGCTCATTTCTCATTCCTTTGCTTGCTTACTTAGACAGGGTTCTCAAATAGGAGGTGGGTGTTTGTTTCTAGGCATCATGATTTTAACCTTTGAACTAAATGTTTTGAATTCATTGAATACATCAGGGACTCTCTAATGAGCCTCCGATATATAGTTAGTGGGAATTAACCTATTGTTTGTTTAACTTCATCTTCATCATTCCACTGGATTTTGTTATATTCGGCATGGGTTAAAAACTTTTTAAAATATATAATTCTGGCTGTATAGTTGATTTTTACGATTAATCTATACTGATTGCCTTTAATATTAAATATGGTATATCCACAGACTCGATCGACCGATTTGGAATATGCCTGTCGAATCTCTTCTAGTGATTCCCAATCGTTATCTTTGATAGCTTTGCGCCAAAGTGCGATCGCAGCCTTGGCATCGTCGGGGTAGGGTTCGATCGCACTCTCAAGATTTTTCCGAGAAATTAGTCTCATTCGGGTACCGTTTTTACACGACATCTTCATGTTCTCACAACGAGAACCTACTGTCAAGTCTCTACTCTCATTTTTCCAAAAGAGCCTTTTGCCCGATCGAGCTCTTTGACATTTACACAAAATTGGTGTACACTTAGCCGGTTGCGATCGCCAATGGTACGATCGGCTCAAGCTAAATATCTTTTTAAAGTGCGCTGGGCGCAAAGTAATTTCATGGTATATTCTGGAACTGTTTGCTGGCTTCGCTTCACTGCCCGGATGACGATCGGGGCGATCGCACTTTTGACCCTGTTGCAACCGCTCCAAGCCCAAGCACAACAACCTTCTCGGCCAGATAACCAACAGCAAGTCGATCCCGCCGACGACCCCACAGACCCCAACAACCTCCGCCCTCTGACCCAAGACAGCAGCCTGCTGAGCGTTGCCGGAGGTCAGCGCTTGATGACAGAAGCCAGCGGTGCTATTTCCAGTCAAAATTATACTGTCGCCGCTCAAAAGCTCCAAGAATCCCGCCAAATTTTCAATCAACTATCCAACTTCTACCAACAACTCAGCAGCAGTTTTGCTGGAATTGATGTCCGCTTGGCCGACAGCAACCGCACCAAAGCTGTGGAAACAGCCCAAATGCGCGACGAAGCTACCTACCGGCTGGCTTTGGTACACCGGGCGCAAAACAAGCCGGAACTGGCTGTCCCCCTACTGATTCAGATTATTCGATCGCAGCAGCCAACTCGCGACTTGGGCAAAAAAGCTTACCAGCAGTTACTAGAATTGGGTTTTGTGGATGCGCCCTATCCGCGGCCTGCTGCAAATCAACCGCGATCGTCTAACAAATAGTTCCACTAAAATACTCAATACAGCCCTTTATCACAAATACCAATGGTTACACCGTCTCAAGTAGCAGAAATGATTAAGGCAGAATTGCCCGACGCTAAGATACAAGTTGACGATTTGACCGGCGGCGGCGACCACTACCAGGCGAGAGTAGTCTCTGCCGCCTTTGAAGGCAAAAGTCGAGTAAAGCAGCACCAACTGGTTTACGGCGCTCTCAAACAGGCAATGGCTAGTGAAGCTATCCACGCTTTGGCCTTGGAAACCTTAACTCCTGCAGAATGGGCAGCGAAAAGTCCAGTGGCTTAATTGTTGAGCTGCTCTCTGGAAATCACAAGTTTGCGCTTGTGTCAAGAGTTTCTAGAGAAACAATTGGAAACCAAAGAAACCAGTTTTGTTAACCGGAATCTATGGTTTTAACGAGAAATTTTCTCCAAAAACCAGGTTTCTGCGCCCTGAGAAACAACTGTCAACGTTTAAAAAAATTCAAACAATATTAGGAGCTACCATGACTACAGCACAGGAAAGAATTGACGGCTTGGTTAAGCAAAACAAAATCATGGTGTTTATGAAGGGCAATAAATTAATGCCCCAGTGCGGTTTTTCTAATACCGTGGTGCAAATTCTCAATACTTTGGGAGTGCCTTACGAAACTGTAGATGTGTTAGCAGACCAGGAAATTCGTCAAGGCGTTAAAGAGTATTCCAACTGGCCGACAATTCCCCAAGTTTATATCAACGGCGAGTTTCTTGGCGGCTCGGATATTATGATCGAGATGTATCAAAAGGGCGAATTGCAAGAAATTGTAGAAGTTGCTTTGGCTTCTTAAAATTAGACAAAACAAACATATCCCCGACTTATTAAATAAGTCGGGGATATAAGCTGTCACGCATTTAAATTGCCTATTCAGAGCGGGCGGGACACCCCACAAGACTTTGATTTTTTTTTGACATTCAATTTAAATGCCGCAACGGCTTAACAGCGATCGGGTTTGACGTTGAACTAGGTTGATTTACCGCAGAAGCAAGTTCGGCAACGGATTCGTAAGGGCAGATGTAACGGATATAAGGGATGTAACGGAGATCGGCAAGAAGGAATAAGGAAGAAGGAAGAAATAACAAACAACCAATTCCCGATGCCCAATTCCCGATGCCCAATTCCCAAATAATCCAGGGTTTATCAAACCGAATTTACTATTTAATAGTAGTCTGCTTCAGTTTGTGTCTGTGTCTGTGGCATTTCAAAATTTGACGGATCGTGAATGTAACGCGCTGCTTCTTCCTCTAATCTGTGAATCAGATAGGGTTCCAGGCTGTTACAATGTCGCAGGGCTGCGAGGTAGCCATCTAAGTAAAGGCGCAACTCATCGAAACGATAACCTCTATTCCACATTTCGACGAGGGCGTCGGTGAGTTTTTGGTAGTGCCGGATTGTTTGGGTATCTTGTAGCATGGTGTGAGTTAGAAATCCTTTGTGGTGTATAATGACGGCGGGATTTAGGAATAGCCTCGATGGCTGGGCTTGTTGCTCAGAACAGAGACAATTGCTAAATAAAAGTTTTTACCCTGCTCAACAGGCTACCCTCCATAAAAAATTTCACTCGCTGCAATGCAGTGGCTGGACTTTTTTGCGCGCACCTAAATAATTCGCTGCGCGTTTAGTAGAGTCGGGATGTTGGTGAATTTGATGAGCGCACTGGGTGAGTGTTCCGGCTACCGAGCGAACGGTTGGAGGAATTTTAGTTTCTGTTGCGCGATTTGTCAACCTCCTAGCACTAGGGGCCCTGTCGCGGGGTTCGGTAAAAGCAGGTGGTTGGGGCATAGGGTCGATCGGCTGTAGGCTGTCTTATTTTTATTGTAAACTCACCGCCAGAATGATTTAACCTTTCTGCGGGCTGACGATCCCAACTTGACAAAATCTTTAAAATTCATACTATCGGTTTGTTCGCCTCTATAAATAGAGCTAAAGCTTGAGTAGCGATGGTTACAAAACCTTGACAAAAGCTCTGTTAACCTGGTAGCCATTAGTGATAAGGGAAGCTCGCCGCTGTGGGATCTGTAAGTATTTCGATTGTTGAAGGAAATCCGCACCTGCGATCGCTCTTGGGCTGGCATTTACAGCAAGTCGGTCACTGGGTGCACCAGTCGGCGGATATCAGTCACGCTAGGGAAATATTTTTCAGCCGTCAGCCAACCCTAGTCATTCTGGATGCCCAATTGCCCGATGGGGACGGTTTAGAATTTTGTCGCTGGCTGGGGAAGCAGCAGCAATCGCTGATTTTGATGCTGTCGGCGCGGAATACGGAAGCGGATATTGTCGAAGGTTTGAAGTCGGGGGCTGACGATTACCTGACTAAACCGTTTGGGATGCAAGAGTTTATGGCCAGGGTGGAGGCTCTGATGCGCCGCAACCGCACGATGATACCGCCGGCGATGCTGGAATGCGGGCTGCTAAAAATTGATTTGGTGCAGCGCCGAGTCAGATTGTACGAGGAAAACATCGAGCTGACTCCTCAAGAATTCAGCCTGCTGTACGTGCTGGCTCAAGCTGGCGGAGTGCCGCTGTCGCGATCGGATTTGCTGCGCCGGGCCTGGCCTGATGCTATTGACAACCCCCGGACGATCGACACCCACGTACTCTCTTTGCGTAAAAAAATCGAAATCGACCCGCGACAACCGAGCCTAATTCAAACTGTGCGAAATGTCGGCTACCGGCTAAACCTGGAGTTTTTGAATACAAATCAATCGCATTCACCAGAACCCGGAGCGATGATTTCTGAGACTATTGTCAGCCGATAAATCTGATTTTAGGTTAGGAATTGATTGGCGATCGCATCTGTTTTCGCCGCCATGATAAAATCATTGCGGTGCAATCCAGAAATCGCGTGAGTCCACCAAGTAACGGTAACTTTCCCCCACTCGGTTAACAGCGCCGGGTGATGTCCTTCAGTTTCTGCGGCTTCGGCGACGCTGTTTGTAAAGGGGATCGCACTTTTGAAATCCGGGAATTTGTAGGTGCGTTCTAACTGGGGAACGCCATTTTTTTCGATCAAATTCCAGTCGGGAATTTGATGTTTGAGTTGGACAATTTCGTAAGCTGTGACGCGCGGAGAGTTTCGGCGGCAGGCGGCACAGCGTTCTTTTGCTAAAGGTTCCATAAATGGCTTGTTAGCGAGAAGATGCTAAAACATATTATAGACATTTTCTAATCTGAATGACTTAGAACAGGGCAACAGTCCGTTAAGAGTTACGTAGACATTGTGATGGAAATCGTTCATAAAACAGATGAGCAATCCTTGTAGCTGAACTTTTCGTCTATCATTCCACCGCACAAGCTCAGTATTTGCGGTTGTCCTATATGGATGCTTGTCAATAGATTCTAGTACACTTTGCCCAGGATCGATCGGTGCTTCGCTTTTACGCGCACTAAGGTTTTTTGAATTTCTCCGGTTCGCTTGGCAAGTTCGTTTACTTTGTGGTTGCGGAGGACAAAGTTTTTGGCCTAAATGTGTTGAGTTGAACTATTTGTTAGCAGAAGCATTCCCAGTTTTAAAGTTTCTAGTCGCAGCAAGTAGCTGGATGGAACGAAACCAGCAAAGGAGGCAGAGGCGATCGCTGGAATGACCAGAAATGATAAGATTTTTTTCACTTGAGGTACTCAAATGCGATTTTGAGGATAGACTTTACTACAGCGATACTTTTTTGTCAAGTGAATAAGACTTACCCACAGGTGGCCACACTGGTTAAATTATGAAAAATCCTCAAAGTTTAGAAGATTTACAAGATGTTATAGAATCTCAAAATTTGGCGTTTCTGTTGGGCAATTACAGGAAAGCATATTTCTTAATCAAGTATAGTTTGAATGACTATCTCAAAAGATGGGGATACTGGACTTTACTCCAAGAGTTGTACGAAAAAATATTACCTCATGTTGACGATCGCGAACGTTCCTATTGTTTGAGAACTATAGGTGCAATTCACCGGAATTTCGGGAATTGGGATTTAGCAGAAAAATATTTTCAAGATGCGTTATCAATTGCACAAAAAAAAGATAATAAGAGCGACATGGCTACTTCATTAGGGATGTTGGGAGGTATCGAGCGATGTCGCGGCAATTGGGATGAAGCTGAGAAACTCTACCGACAATCTTTGGCATTGAGAACAGAATTGGGCGATCGCTCAGGCATGACATATTCTTGGGGAGCGTTGGGGGATATCGAGCGATGTCACGGCAAGTGGGATGAAGCAGAGAGACTCTATCGACAATGTTTGGAAATGATGACAGAATTGGGCGATCGATCGGGCATGGCATTTTCTTGGGCATCGTTGGGAAGTATCGAGCGAAGTCGTGGCAAATGGGATGAAGCTGAGAAACTCTATCGGCAATCTTTGGCATTGAGAACAGAATTGGGCGATCGCTCGGGCATGGCATCTTCTTGGGCATCGTTAGGATATATAGAAAAATGTCGCGACAAATGGGATGAAGCAGAGAAACTTTACCGGCAATCTTTGGCATTGAGAACAGAATTGGGCGATCGCTCGGGCATGGCATCTTCTTGGGCATCGTTAGGATATATAGAAAAATGTCGCGACAAATGGGATGAAGCAGAGAAACTCTATCGGCAATCTTTAGCATTGAGAACAGAATTGGGCGATCGCTCGGGCATGGCATCTTCTTGGGGAAATTTGGGAGATATCGAGAAAAAGCGGGGCAATTGGGATGAAGCTGAGAAATTTTTTCGGCAATGTTTGGAAATGACGACAGAATTGGGCGAGCGCGAAGGGATAGCAAAGTCGATCGCTTGTCTCGGAGACAATGAGCTCGGTAGAGGCAATCTAGATACAGCAGAACAACTGTTAACAGAAGCTTTAGGAAAAATGCAAAAACTGGAGATGACTTGGCATATTGCCGAAGTTAACTACGATTTAGCACGACTTGAGCGAAAGCGCGGCAACACAGAAGTTGCTCAACAACATTACGATACAGCACATCAAATTTTTCAAGAATTGGGAGCCGCCAAGGATTTGGAGAAAATCGATCGAGAATGCCACAGCACCGATTAGAACAGGGATATGGGATTGAAGGAGGCGATCTTTGTTAACAACAAACACGTCAAACATTCAGTCCGGCAGGGGTTGAAACCCCTGCCGGACTTCGGGATAATGAAACAGGCCTGGGGGGTTAGGCGGCATCTGGGGCTTAGGCAATATCAACCGATCGCCTTTTTAATCAAATCCAACTTACCCTTATAGGGAGCATACCGCCATTTCAAATCCAGCCAAAAAGACTTTTGCAGCACGCTTTTGTAATGCGAAAAAGTATCAAAACTTGCTTTCCCGTGATAACTTCCAATTCCACTGTCGCCAACTCCTCCAAAAGGCAATGTTGTCACTCCCACTTGCATTACCGTGTCGTTGATACAAAGTCCACCTGATGAAGTTTCGCGCAAAACTCGCTGTTGTTTCTCTTTATCCTTCGAGAACAAATACAAAGCTAACGGTTTGGGGCGGGCGTTGATTTGGGCGATCGCCTCCCCGAAATCATCATACTCCAAAACTGGCAAAATCGGCCCAAAAATCTCATCTTGCATCACCGGCGAATCCCAAGAAACCTTGTCAATTACCGTAGGCGAAATATATCTATCTTCGGCGTTACTTTGGCCGCCCGCGACAATTTCCCCATCTTTGATAAACTCTACCAAACGTTTTAAATGATGCTGATTGATAATTCGCGAATAGTCCGGGCTTTGCTGAGGATCTTCGCCGTAAAATTCGTGAAGTGCTGTTTTAATTGCTGACATCAAATCCGGTTTTATTTTTTTGTCAACTAACAGATAATCGGGAGCGATACAAGTTTGACCGGCATTGATAAATTTGCCCCAAGCAATGCGTTTGGCGGTGTATTCAATCTGAATATCTGAGTCTACAATGCAAGGACTTTTGCCGCCCAATTCTAATGTTACAGGTGTGAGGTGTTTGGCGGCAGCTTCCATAACTATTTTACCGATTTTTGTGCCTCCGGTAAAGAAGATGTGGTCGAATTTTTCGGCTAGCAATTGTTTGCTGATTTCTACGCCTCCTTCGACGGCTGCTACGTAGGCGGGATCGAAGGTTTTTGAAATCATATCCGCGACAACTTCGGAGGTGTGCGAGGCGATTTCTGAAGGTTTGAGGATGGCGCAGTTGCCGGCGGCGATCGCCCCGACTAAAGGTGATATCATGAGCTGAAATGGGTAATTCCAAGGCCCGACGATCAAAACTACGCCTAAAGGTTCAGGGTAAATGCGGGCTGATGCGGGGAATTGGTCGATCGAAGTTGGCACTTTTTTCGGTTTTACCCAAGATTTCAGGTTTTTGATGGCATAATTAACTTCGGCAATGGATGCGATTTCAAAATAAGCCTCAAACTCCGGTCGATTCAAGTCTGCCTTGACAGCAGCGACTATTCGTGATTGATTAAGTTCGATCGCACTTTTGAGATGTTTGAGTTGTTCAATCCGAAAATCCACATCTTTAGTTTTTCCAGTCGCAAAAAATTGTCGCTGCTGGCGGATAATATCGCTGACACTCAATAGCATATTTTCTCCTGTATCTATATATATAAATGTTACAATAAAAAAATGAAAATATCAAAAAGCCATTTTTTATCTTCCTGTTTATCATTACTTTGCTTGTTTGCAGTCACAAGCTGCAATTCTAGTTCTCAAAAACAAATTGTTATTTGTTCCAAAGACTTTACAGAACAAGTCATCCTAGCAGAAATTTTAGCTATTCACATCGAAACCAAAACAGATATCAAAGTAGAACGCAAACTCAACCTCGGAGGCTCGCTTTGCCATCAATCCCTAGCAACGGGTAAAATTGACTTGTACGTCGAATATACTGGTACGGGTTTTACCAACATTCTCAAACAAAAGCCAATTTCTGACCCCAAAAAAGTCCTCGATTACCTCAAACAAGAATATCCCAAACAGTTTCAAGCAGAATTGACTGAACCGCTGGGATTTAATAACAGTTTTGCGATTATCATGCGCGGAGACGATGCCAAAAAACTTAACTTGCAAACTCTCTCGCAACTAGGAAAAGCTGCACCAAAATTGCGCGCGGGTTTCGGCCCGGAATTCAAAGAGAGAGAAGATGGATTTCCCGGATTAGCTAAAACTTACGGGATTAAATTTGCCGAAGAACCGAAGGAGTTGCTGTTAGGATTGCTTTATCAAGCGCTGCAACAAAAAGAAGTAGATGTGATTGCCGGTAATACGACGGATGGTTTGATTCAAAGTTTGGGTTTAGTAGTCCTGAAAGATGACAAAAACTATTTTCCGCCCTACGAAGCTGTTCCGATTGTGCGATCGCCAATTTTGGAAAAATACCCAGAATTGCGTCCAGTGCTAGCAGAGTTGGGCGGCAAAATCTCGGAGGAAGATATGCGAAAACTCAACTATCAAGTTGATGGAAAACAGGAGGATGCCGCCCAAGTGGCGCGGCAGTTTTTGCAGCAAAAGTTGGGCAACTCAAAGCCTGCGACTCCTGCGAAATAAAGGCAGGAATTATGTATGCAAAAAGTGGTTTGACACGCTACGTCTGGTAAGGTGTGCAGCCCACACATACATATACTTCTAGCGGATGTCGGCGTTAGCTTAATTTGCCAAGTTGCAAAACAGGAGCTTTGATTGATTCAATCTGGGACTCGGCAACTTCAACTGTAATTGCTTCGACATTGAAACCTTCTAAGCTATAACCGTCTTCTTCACCTTCCGGCATCGGGTAATGGTCAACAATAGTTGCTATAGCACCTTTTTTTAGATTGTAATTGGGGATGTCTTCGCGCAATGCTACTTGTGAAAAAAGTGCAAATTTCATGGCGGATTACCTCTTGTTAATCAGGAACTAATGTAACAAATCTCGTTTCGGATAAAGTGACTATCCAAACGGTTTTGACTTGTAAAGTTCTACCGTTTGGCCCTGTTAAACTGCCTCGAATCATGTACTTTTGACCGTATTTTGTGTTTTCCATTGGCTCCGCTTCCAATGAAAGTATCTGGACTCTCAAATCTCGATCGAGCTGCTGCCAGTTTTTTATACCGTAACCACCCCGAGCGAGAAACAGAGATTTGTCATCTTTAGGAAGCCGGATCAATAAATAGTTCGTCAGCTTTTCTGAAGGAATCACGGAGTTAAGGCTAAGTTGTGCCATTCGGTGAATTTCCTTTTAAGTTCCTTCGCTCAGCCGCCGCAAATTCAAAATATCGCTCATTTTTTTAATTTGCATACAAGTCCGCTCGAACTGTTCTTTATCCTGGATGTCCATGCACAAGTCAATTAATGCGGGGAATCCGGGATAGGTTTTGACTTGGGCGCTGCGGACGTTGACTTTGTTGTCTTTTAAATGCGATAAAACATCGTTGAGAACTCCGACTCGATCTAGGGCTTCAACTTGAATATTTACCGGATAAGTATGGGGGCGAGATTCGTTGCGGTTGCTGGAATTCCAACTCACGGGAACTAATTTATCTCCCGGTACGTTTTCAACATTGGAACAACCTTGGCGGTGAATGGAAATGCCGCGAGTGCGAGTCACTACTCCAATAATTGATTCGCCGGGAATGGGACAGCAACAGCCTGCTATATGGTAGAGCAATCCTTCTACACCTGCGATCGGCGATTTGCTCGGAGATGAACTCGGTACGGGTTTCGGTGCCGTCGATGCAGGTATTAGCAGGGGGATTTCCTGGGTTCCTCCGGGAGCAGATTCTATTTTTTGCTGCACTTTGACTAAATCTCGCAGGCGATTTACTACGAGGTTTAGGGTGACTTCGCCGTAGCCCAAACCGGCGATTAAGTCTTCGACGCTGTGGTAGTTGCAGCGCTGAGCTACTGATTGCATTGGTTCGGATTTCAGCAAGGATTCTAAGCCGTTTTTGCCTAATTCTTTTTCTAGCAATTCCCGCCCGCGAGCGAGGTTTTCATCTCGGTGCGATCGCTTCAACCACTGGCGAATGCGGTTTTTTGCTCCGTTTGTCTTGACAAAATTCAGCCAGTCGGAGCTGGGATGGCCGTTTTTTTGGTTCAAGATTTCTACAATATCGCCGTTCTTTAAAACCTTGTCTAGTGTCACCATCCGCCCGTTGACTCTCGCGCCGGTGCAGCGATTGCCAATTTCTGTGTGAATGCGGTAAGCAAAATCTACGGGTGTTGAGCCGGTGTTGAGTGAAATCACGTCTCCGTTGGGAGTAAAAACGTAGATATCTTCGTCGAATAAGTTGTCTTTAATACTTTGTAAATATTCGCGATCGTCTTTGAGGTCGCTTTGCCATTCTAGGAGTTGTCGCAGCCAAGTAAATTTTTCGTCGTCGCCGGTGACTGCGGTGCTAGAACCGCCGGTTTCTTTGTATTTCCAGTGGGCGGCGATCCCGTATTCTGCAATGTGGTGCATTGCTACTGTGCGAATTTGTACTTCGATGGGGCGGCCGCTGGTGCCGATGACTCCGGTGTGCAAGGATTGATAGCGGTTGGCTTTTGGTAAACCGATATAATCTTTAAATCGACCGGGGATCGGGCGGAATGAATCGTGGACGATCGCCAATGCGCGATAACAGTCATCGTTGCTTTCTACTATGATCCGCACCGCAGCAATATCGTACACTTGCTTAAACCCTTTTTGGCGGCGCTGCATCTTCCCGTAAATCCCGTACAAATGTTTGGGACGGCCGCTAACTTCATAGCATTTAATGCCTAAATTGTCAAGCTTTTCACGCAAACTATCTGTCACTTCTGCGAGTTGAGTTTCTCGATCGCCCCGCTTCTCGGCCACCAATTCCTGAATTTCGCGATAAGCATCCGGTTCCAGGTATTTAAACGCTAAATCTTCCAATTCCCACTTAAAGCGCCCGATACCCAAACGGTTCGCCAAGGGAGCAAAAATATCTCGGGTTTCTAGGGCAATACTGCGCTGCTTTTCTTCGGACAAATGCTCCAAAGTCCTCATGTTGTGCAGTCTGTCTGCTAGTTTGACGACAATCACGCGAATATCTTTAGCCATTGCTAGAAACATTCGGCGGAAATTTTCAGCAAGGCGCTCTGTTTTGCTGGAAAAATTAAATTTAGAAAGTTTGGTGACACCTTCGACTAATTGTCGCACTTCTGCGCCGAACCGCTGTTCTATTTCTTCGAGAGTAATATCTGTATCTTCAACAATATCGTGGAGAAAACCGGCGGCAATCATGACGTTGTTGCCGCCCATATATCGGAGTATCCCAGCTACAGCTACGGGATGGCAAATGTAAGGTTCTCCCGATTTGCGGTATTGTCCTTCGTGCAAGTCGCGGGCAAATTCAAAGGCCCGACAAATTAAACTGTTGTCAGTCGAGCAATTGGCGTTAGGGGCCGCATCAGTCTGCGATTGACCATTCAGGCATTCTTGCAGCCAATCGGGAACGACGGCAGGATCTATCGAAGGAGAGGCAGTGAGAGTGTTTGCGTTCATCGGGTACACCTTTAAAAATTAGAAATACAAATGGTTAAAAGTCAGCGTTCGGTTGAATTTCCGAAATTATGTGTGTAGCAATACTAAACTAATTGAATGCCACAATTGGCAATTCTCAAAAATCATCGATTTTTGTCTTAACTATATCGATTTAATTTTGAGTTTTCCCCCCCCCTCGCAGGTAGGAAAATATATTGACTCCACTGTCGCGGATGCGATCGGTCGATCGGGTAAAATAAGCATATTTTGGCGGCAGCAGTTGAGGTCAGTCTATTGGGGCATTCAAGATTTGAGATTTGAGATTGACTTTACAGATGCAATCTGGGATCTCGAACAAAAGTCTACAATTTGAGGATTGACCATGACGCGGGAGTCGGGGGCGCGGTACCTGTTGTTGGAGGTAGCGGGCGATCGGCATTCACAGGCAACGCTAAACTAAAAGCACGAGCTAGACCGATCGAGTCACGCTGGCAGCGTGATGAAATTTTCTCAACAAACAGGGAATTGCTGCAAAAATGCACGGCTTCCCTTAATATGAGCAAAGCTTAAGCAACAATCTACTTTGATTATAAAGAAAAATTTGTTTACAAAATCATGATATTGTCCGAAGACCGCCGCCAGTGCTACCAAGAATTACAGCAAGCACTCGAACAGCTACAAAGAACTGCTGCACAGGAAAATCTCGATCGGGCTGCGCTGGCTGCAGAATACACAAAAGTGCAACAATTTTTCGGAAACCAGATTATGAAAGCTAACAGCAGTGAGTTATACGCCTCAGAAACGCCTCCAGAGCAGTCCTATTTGACGGAAATTCACAAGCAACTGCGGTTATTGAGGACAGATGTCACGTTTTTGCAGGCTGCGAAGCAGCCAGCGACAGCACAGGCGAGGCAAACTGCGGCTGCTGAGCGACTAAACACGCTAATTGGCTACTGCGGCGCGCTGCTGCAAAAAAATTCTGGTTCTGAGCGGGCCCGCCCGGATGCAGAATTAATAACTGAATAAACAGGGAATTGAGAAGGCAAGGAGAAATCAAGTGGTGGAATGTCCAAAATGTAAACATCCCAACTTAGAAGGCGGCACCCTAGCCGGCCGAATGTCGGTGCAGTGGTGTCCCAACTGTTACGGTATCTGGATTCCAGGCAGAGAATACGAAGCTTGGCAGAAAGAGCAGAGCCAGTGGTACAACAAATCCCAGAAGCCAGAGGCGACAGGCACTCTCGGCATAGAATTCACGCCGTCTCCCTACGACAGCAAAGCAGCCCTGTGTCCCGAAGACGGTCATTATTTGTCGCGGGCAAAAGTTCCCTTCAGCAGAGTGCCCTTTTACATAGAGCGCTGTATGCTGTGCGGGGGAATTTGGTGCGATAACGGCGAGTGGGATATTCTCGAAAGTCTGGGATTCCACACCGAGATTGACAAGATGTTTTCTCCCAATTGGCAAGCCAAGGCCCGCGTCCAAGAACTCGCATCTCGGGAACGTCAAGTGCTCACAGATAAGCTAGGCCCGGATATTGCCGGATATGTGTTGGAACTGGCGGAAGTTTTAGCAGACCATCCGCACGTTGATTGTGCGGCTACTTATATACTGCGGAGAGCTGAGTTGAAGCGAAGGGAAATTTAGTCTGTTGGCAGTTGGCAGTTGGCAGTTGGCAGTTGGCAGTTGGCAGTTGGCAGTTGGCAGTTGGCAGTTGGCAGTTGGCATTAGTCATTAGTTATTAGTCATTAGTTGTTAGTTATTAGATACTGACTAATGGCTAACAACTAACTAGCTACTGACTGCTGATAAATAATAACTAATATCATGTTTGCTCAATTATCATTAAAAAATGTTTGTAGTAAGTATAGATTTCTCCCGTCACCCCGACAGATGATTCTGTGTTTTTACTACAAAGGATTAACGATTAAAAATCATATGACTGGACATGATATACCCAGTAACAAACAGCTAATAACAACGGTCAACAACTAATAACAATAGCCAACAACCAACAACCAATAACCAGTAACTAACACCTAATAACGAATAACCAATAACAATAGCCAACAACCAACAACCAATAACCAGTAACTAACACCTAATAACGAATAACCAATAACAATAACTAATAACTAATAACTAAGGACTAATGACTAATGACTAATGACTATTCTTTGTTTTCCATTGAAAATCTGCGAGTAGCTTATCCTCAGCGGCGGGGCCAATCCGGTTGGGCGGTTGACGGCGTTTCTCTGAGGCTGGAAGCAGGGGAAAAACTGGGATTGGTTGGGGAGTCTGGGTGCGGTAAGTCAACTTTGGGAAGGGCGGCGATGCGGTTGCTACCGGATTCGACGCAGATTGAGGGGCGGGTTGATTTTGCTGGAGAGTCGGTGTTTGAGATGGATGCTTCGCGACTGAGACGGTTTCGGGGCGAAGCTGTGGCGTTGATTTTTCAAGATCCGATGACTCGTCTCGATCCTTTGATGACTGTCGGGGAACACTGTATCGAGACTTTGCAGGCTCACAGACCGAATTTGAATCGCAAGCAGGCTAAGCAACGGGCGATCGAGATTTTGGAAGCTGTGAAAATTCCCGCCTCTCGCTGGTCGCAATTTCCCCACGAATTTAGTGGCGGAATGCGGCAAAGAGTAGCGATTGCTTTGGCTCTTTTGCTCGATCCGAAGTTAATTGTGGCGGACGAACCGACTACAAGTTTGGATGTAACTGTCGCCGCTCAGATTATGCAGGAATTAACCAGACTTTGCGCGGAACGGGGAACGGCTATTTTGTTGATTTCTCACGATTTGGCGATGGTGGCTGAGTATTGCGATCGCATTGCGGTGATGTACGGCGGCAAAGTGGTGGAAACTGGGTCGGTGCTGGATGTTTTTGAACGCCCGCAACATGAATATACTCGATCGCTCCTGAAAGCAGCTTTGCACATTCAGAAGGAAGAAGGAAGAGGGGAGAAGGAAGAAGGAAGAGGGGAGAAGGAAAATTATCGCCTTAAGTCCGAGTCAAATTTACCTCTTTTGACTGTGACGGATTTGCAGCAGCACTACAGTTTAGAAAGCAATTTATTAGAGCAGTTGTTTTCCGGGAAACAGCAGGTAATTAAAGCCGTAGATAATGTTAGCTTAGAGCTAGAACGGGGAGAAACCTTGGGGCTGGTAGGGGAGTCAGGCTGCGGCAAAAGTACCTTGTCGCGCACGATTTTGCGCTTGATTCCTCCGACTGGTGGCAAGGTTGAATTTCAAGGAATAGATATCACTGCTCTGAGTAACGATGCTGTCAGGAAGCACCGCCGCCAAATGCAAATGATATTTCAAGACCCCCACGCTTGTTTGAATCCGATGATGACTGTCGGGCAAAGTATTGCTGACCCTTTGTTGATTCACAAATTAGCTAAGGGAGAGGAAGCTAAAAAACAAGTAATCCAAATGTTAGAGCGGGTGGGTTTGACTCCAGGGGGGGATTTCTTTCGCCGCTATCCGGGGGAATTGTCAGGAGGACAACAGCAGCGGGTTTCGATCGCCCGCGCTTTGATTACTCGGCCGCAACTGATTATTTGCGACGAACCAGTGAGTATGCTGGATGCTAGCGTGCAGACTCAAGTATTAGAGCTGATGTTGGAGTTGAAACAGGAATTTAATTTGACTTATCTGTTTATTACCCATGATTTGTGGGTGGCGAGATTTTTTTGCGATCGCATTGCGGTAATGAATGCCGGAAAAATTGTGGAAATCGGCAAGACTAGGGAGATTTTTACTAATCCGCAGCACCCTTATACTCAGCAGTTATTGCAAGCAGCTCCTTTATTGGCTCGGACTCAATAAACCAATCTAAAATTGGGGAAATTTGATATCAGCCACCAGCTTCTAGATGGATTTCGGAAATTTCTGATTAAATTGGTTAAAGTGAAGGGATACTTTTCAAATCATCCCACGGACACCAAGCACTATATGGCAGAATCTGACCTAGGCAGTTTTGCGGTGGCTCCCGAAGCCTCACTCGCAATCGCAGAGGATGAGGACACCGAGATCGATCGTCCGACGGTAACTCGATCGTCAGCATACAACAACTGGTCTGCCGACGATCCCGTGGGAGCTTTGTTCAAAGAAATGTCTCGCTATCCTCTACTGACTGCCACCGAAGAGGTGGAGTTAGCTCGTCGCGTTCAAGAATTGGTAGCCCTTCTGGAAGTAGAAGAGCGTTTAAAACAGGAATTGGAAAGAGTGCCAACAAAAGCTGAACTCGCTGCAGCTTTGGGGGTGAGCGAAAGTCAACTGCAACAACTTCGCCACCAGTGTCAGTCGGCGAAACGGAAAATGATCAGCTCGAATTTGCGGTTGGTGGTTTCGATTGCGAAACGCTATCTCAACCGAGGCGTGCCTTTTCTAGATTTAATTCAAGAAGGAGCTTTAGGTTTGAATCGAGCCGCCGAAAAGTTCGATCCTGAGAAGGGTTACAAATTTTCTACCTATGCCTATTGGTGGATTCGCCAAGGAATTACTCGGACAATTGCCAATCAAGGGCGGACTATTCGCTTGCCGGTTCACATTGTCGAACAGTTAAATAAACTCAAAAGAGTTTATCGGGATTTAAGGCGTTCTCTTCAACGAAATCCTACGGAAACTGAAGTTGCTAGAGAAATGGAAGTTACTGCTGAACAGCTTCGTTACCTCCAGCAAGTACGCCGGCAATCTTTGTCACTCAACCACCGCATTGGTACGGAAGAAAGTTCGGAACTTTTGGATGTTCTGGAAGATAGCGCGACGCAATCTCCAGAAGCTCAGATGAATGAGATGATGATGCGCCAAGATATTTTGGAGGTGTTGGACAGTATTTTGACTGAACGGGAAAAAGAGATTGTGGCGATGCGTTACGGTTTGATAACCGGCGAACCTTACACTTTAGAAGAAGTCAGCAGTTTGTTCAATTTGTCCCGCGAACGAGTCCGTCAAATTCAAAATAAGGCAATGCGAAAGTTGCGCCGCCCTCAAGTGACGGAACGATTGAAGGGCTGGTTGAAATGAGCTAAAAAATATTGAATTGGCCTTTTTTAAAGTCTTAAATATCGAGTGTATGGTTAACTGGTTAACCAGTTAACGGGCAGGAGCCTGGTAACGAGTAGAAAAACATTTCGCACTGTGGAATGCGAGTCCGCAACTGAGCGAGCGGACTCGCATTCCACACTGCGAACCAATTTTAAAGCGGTCAATTGACCGGACATGATATGACTACTGACTACTGACTACTGACTACTGACTACTGACTACTGACTACTGACTACTGACCACTGACTACTGACTACTGACTACTGACTAATGACTACTGACTTCTGCTATATTTTTAATTATTGATTGTCGCTTACTACTTAATTGATTTATGTCTGATGAGGTGATTTTGCGTCCAGCTACCCGCGCAGATGTGCCGGTGCTGTTTGATTTGATTAAGGCTTTGGCTGAATACGAAAAATTATCTCATGCCGTTACTGGTAATGCGGTTGATTTGGAAAATCATTTGTTTGGCGCGAGACCTTTTGCAGAAGCGATTCTCGCAGAGTCGGAAAATCGTGTTGTGGGTTGGGCGCTGTTTTTTTATAATTATTCTACTTTTTTGACTCAGCCGGGGATTTATTTGGAAGATTTGTTTGTGCTTCCTGAGTTTCGAGGGCGGGGAATTGGCAAGTCTTTGATTGTTTATTTGGCGCGGTTGACAGTTGAAAGAAACTGCGGGCGTTTGGAGTGGAGTGTGTTGGATTGGAATGAATTGGCGATCGGATTCTACAAGGGTATTGGTGCTGATGTGATGCCCGAATGGCGGATTTGCCGGGTTGCTGGCGAGTCTTTGGCGAGTTTGGCTTCGAAGTAATTCGATCGGCGGGCGATCGTCCTCCGACTCTCAGAAACCGGGTTTTTTGGGGGCTTTGCGGCCTGCAACCTCTGTATTTTCGCCAAAAACTAGATTTCGACGCACCCGTGCGTCAATTCTCAGAAACCGGGTTTTTGTGGGCTTTGCGATTGAGAAGGAAATATTTTCGCAAAAAACCCAGTTTCTCGTCCCCCCTGTTTTGCTAGGTAAATTCCAGTCAATAATTGCCCAAAATATAGGAAAATTTAAGTAAAAGTAGATTTATATTGAGAGAGCAGATCGTGGTTATTTGGGTAAACGAGCAAATCGATCCATCGGGCATTCTTTATTCTTGCATTGCTTGTTGCGATGAGACTCAAGCAAAGGAATGTCACGAATCTTTTGAGCAGAATTTGACGGCAGATCAAAAGCAGCAGGGCTGGGTTGCTACCTTGCGGACTGTTAGTTCTTGGGATGAGGTGCCTGTTAATGCTTTGAAATTGAACTAATGAGTGCAAGTCATCAGCAGCTTTAGTCTCGCTTTGTTTCTGTTCATCGCAACGGCCGAAAAACACAGCACATAAGTTCGGAAAATGCAAGATAAGTCGATCGCACATTTGTCAAGTTAACAGAAGTCTAGTTTTTTGAATTTGAAGCTAAAAGCCTGCAATCGTTGGGGGCTGGGAGTCGATGGTGCCCGATGGTTGCCGGAATTGGGGCGGGAATTTGGGATCGCCGGAGTGCTGCAGGCAGCCTAGCACGAAAAAGTCTGCTTCGGGCGATCCTCTTCGAGGGTTACGCTAACGACAAATCGCATTTTTCAAACTGATTTTAGGATTAAAATTAATAGATAAAGGCATTTCAAATTGTCAAATTAATTTTTTATGATTGAGACATTATTTCATGCTTATACGCCTCTAATTATCTGGACGGGCTTGGGACTGCTGGTGTTTAAGTACATCCCAGTTGATTTTCCTAAACTGCTAAGCCACTTTCTTTTCTGGATCGGGATACCGCTGCAAATTCTAGTTTTAGCCCGTCAGAGCGATTTTTCGGGTGCTGTGGGATTCACGCCGGCGATCGCCATATTCGTGTTATTTCTGAGTACGAGTTGTGCTTGGCTGACTTGGGTATTATTGCGTAGGCTGAGTGCGGCCCACATCAAAAAGCCCTATTTTCAGGGCAAGAATTCTCTGGTAAATTTATTATTAGTAAATTTTAATTCCCTGAAGCGATCGAGCCAAGGGAGTTTTATCCTAGCTGCGATGTTAGGGAATACGGGCTTTGTCGGATTAGCAATCACGCCATCTATCATCAGCACCGATAACAACAACTGGGCTGTCTTATACAGCGTCACTAACAATGTTATTGGAACTTATTGTTTCGGTATATTTATTGCTAGCTATTTCGGGAACTCGGAGCAAAAAAATCACTGGTGGACTCAGCTCCGGGATGTGCTAACAGTTCCCGCCCTGTGGGCTTTTTTAATTGGTTTTTATACTAGAAACATCCCCCTGCCCGAAACAGTGGAATCGGGATTGCAGGTAGCAGTTTGGGTGGTAATTGCCAGTGCTTTGCTCCTGGTTGGTATCCGTTTGAGATCGATTAAAACATGGCAAAGTTTTGAACTAGCGTTAATCCCGTCGCTGTTAAAAGTGGTAATTGTGCCGCTGCTGATCGGATTGGGTGCTAGTTTTTTTGGATTGAGCGGCGATCCGAGGTTGGTGTTGGTGTTGATGTCGGGAACGCCCACAGCTCTTTCGGTGCTGATTTTAGCAGAAGTCTACGAGCTCGATCGCGATTTGTTAGCTAGCAGCATCGCCCTCACTTCCCTCGGTTTGCTGTTGATGCTTCCGCTGTGGCTTGCTTCGTTTAGTTGACGTTGTTGCAAGACTTTTGAGAAGTGATATAACATAGAAATAACTTCAAAGAGGTTACAGGCATGACAACTATATCCAACGAACAAACAGCGATTATCCGTACAGAAAGAGGACTGACGGTCGCAGGTACGCGCATCACCATCTACGACATCATGGACTATGTGACTGCTCAATATCCGCCTAAGTTTATTAGGGGATTGTTTGACCTTACAGAAGCACAAATTAACGCCGCTTTAGCTTACATTGAGCAAAATCGCGCTGATGTTGAAGCTGAGTATCAAATTGTGCTTAAAGAAGCTGAGGAACTCCGGCTGTACTACGAAGAAAAAAATCGCGATCTGATTGCCAGAATTGCGGCGCAACCACCAAGACCTGGAACGGAAGCTGCATGGGAAAAGCTTCGAGCCGCGAAGGCAAAACTTGATGCTAAAGCGTGATTTTTTTGGGCGATCGTAATCTCAACGGACACGCCATAATTTTCTTTGGTTCAATTGCTAATCAAGGTTGGCTTGATATCATCCCAATTCGTTTTGTCACCTTTGCACAAATGGAATTACCCATTGATAGCGATGACAGGGTAGTTTGGCGACTTGCTCAAGAAAATTAGATGATTTTGCTAACGGCTAATCGCAGTATGAAAGGCAAGGATTCTTTAGAACAAGTAATGCGCGAAGAAAATACCCCTAATTCATTACCAGTGATTACGATTGGAAATGCTGATAGATTACTGAATGATTGGGAATATCGGGAACGTTGTGTTGAGAGTCTAATTGAGATTGTGCTTGGTATTAATGGCTATATGGGTGTGAGTCGGCTTTTCATCCCATGAGGGGGGGTCGAGATTGTTGAAAAAGTGCGATCGCTATTTGATTACCAATAAATGTAGTGTTTAAAAAGTGATACCCATGTTAAAAGAATTAAAAACCATTACTCTTGCAACTCTTCTGGTATTAGGAACAGCTAAACTGGGTTCTACTGCTCCTCTCCCTAGTCCTAATAATCAAGGGGATTATACGGGCAGATATTATCATACTTATTGGGAAGTAGTAGACCCTGACCCAAAGGGGTTAAATTGTCGCATGAATTCTTCTTTTGAAGAATTCATGCGTATTGACAACCGCACTCCATTTGATGTTTTTAATTGGTCTGTAGTTGGTGTTTTAAAACAGGGACAGCGTTTTGAAAGCTTTCCTGGAAATGCTGGTGTTACTTTCCTGGATACCAGGGGTTTACCTTGGCTTTTTGTAGGAAAAAACTACACTACTGGTGCGGCGCAAGGTTGTTTTATTCGCGCTAATAGTCAATTTGTCAAACCAGTACAGATGTCATCGACTCGCGTACAACCCCAAGCGAGTCAACCGCTTACAAGTTCTACAGCACTACCGATGAAGCTTGGTTTTGACGAAGGATTTGGATCGATTGTAGTACCAGAAAGTGATACCAGAGCATCGGCCTATGGAGGACGCTTAAGGCGATATGATGTTCACATTGCTAAAATGTTTGAAGTCACTCACTTTATGTGTCAGCAGGGAAATTTAACACCCGGTATTACTTGGAATTACGAGGCTGGGGGTGGCACGATTAATATGGGAAGTTTTGTAATAACCTGCCGACTTGCTAATCAAATAGCTAGTGCCTATGGTTTAGGTAAATCAGAACCTACGAATATTACTTTTTCGGCTGGTGAAATCGGTCGCCCCGATGTCAGCAGTTTCAACATTCCTATCCTAAATATTACAGGTGATAAAGTACCACGCTGGATAACTTTTGTGCAGGGATTTCAGCCAGTGAGGAGGTAGGGGATTTGTAAGATGTAAGGTGTGTCATAAGTAAAATTACTCTTTCATCTAAAATCAATCTCAATTTGACGCACCCTACATCTAAGCCTTGTGATTAAAATATTTTTATTTATCGTTATCATTGATTAATTTTTTATCAAACTCAATAACATCAGAAATTGTTTCTAAATTTTCAATTCTAGCTTGTAAAATTTGAAGTTTTTTATCATTTTCTGAATTTATGGGCTTTCCAAAAAACCAAATAGATGCAGTGCTTATAGTAACAGAAATAAGCACTGCAAAAGGCAGGAAAAAACTATTTTCTGTAAGAGCTAAAATTGGCACACAAGCTAAGAGTGAAAAGATAGATAAAACCCAAATCCAAATAGTTGCTATTAGACGAGTATCTTTTTTTTGTTCGCCAGAACCTAAGTGAACCATCAGATTTTATCCTTATCTACTGTATTAGCTGAAGTGTTGCCGATCCTTCCTACTGAAAAAAATTAAATTTATTAGGGAGTAATTTCTACATTTTGAGGAGGATGTAACAATTCCCAACCTTTATAGGCAAGATAACCAACACTAACAGCAGCTATCACAGGAACCGAAGCTGAAACTGCTAATCCAGCGACCATTCCACCACCTGCAACGCTACCAATTGCCGCTAAACCTGAAGTAACTCCAGCGGCACTTAGTCCAGCGACCGAACCAGCACCCGAAACAGTGGCAATTGTAGTTGCACTACCACCAAGAGCTCCAACAACCACTCCTGCTACAAAGGCTTCAGCTTTACCTGAATCACCTGGCGGATGAATAATTACTGTGGTATTATTGGTATTATTGGTATTAGTAGTTTCATTACAAATTAGATGGTCTGTATGGCTCATTTTGTCTGTCTCTATAGTACAGAAAATAGTTTCACCTGCAGCCCATGCCTGGTTAGAAAGTATAGGAACCTGGATAGTTAGGAAGAACACAGTCAGAGTTATGACGGCAACTAAACGATGCCAAAATTTTTTTGATTTCACAGTTTATATTCTCCTATTAGGTGCAAAATTTACGATTTACATATTCTTAGTATAATTATATTGATTAATATTTACCTTTGACAACTCAAAACCGTAGCATTCAGTATCCAATTTTTCTAACCATCCCGAACCAATTTAGTATAATTGGTACAATTAAGTTGACAAAGTAGGATTTAGTAGGATATAGTTCACTCAACCTCACTCAACCCTGACGCATGAATGTTGAAGATGTCGTAGAATGGGCGAATAATTCAATTTTTGACAAAACTGGAGAAAATCTCACACCCCTACAGGAAGCAATACTATCCGGTGTTTGGCAAAGACAAAAATATCCTCAAATAGCTAAAGAGTTTAATTGTAGTGAATCTCACGTTAAAAAAGAAGCTGCTAAGTTATGGGAAAAGTTGCGTGAGGAGTTAGGAAAAGACCTTAATAAATTAAATTTTCGTTCCAAGGTAGAGAAAAAATATAGGGTTTCTAACATTTCTCATTTACATGACTCTTTATTACAAATTGATAATGTTATTTGTGGTCAATTTATACAAAATATTAAAAATGCAGAAACACAATCGCCCAATCCCCCAGATTCTCCCCAAAATAAAAATCAATCCCCAATCATCGATTTAACAGACGCACCCGAATTAACCAGCTTTTACGATCGCACTTCCGAACTCTCCACCCTCAAACAATGGATATTACAAGCCCACACCCGCCTGATTACCGTCTGCGGCTTAAGCGGAATCGGCAAAAGCAATCTCGCCCTCAAACTCATCGAACAAATTCAAACCGAATTTGATTGCATTATTTGGCGCAGCCTCAGCCACACACCCACACTCTCAACCCTCCAAACCGAACTCAAGCAATTGTTTGGGCGATCGCCACAAACCCCATTACCCACAATCATCGATTATTTTCGATCTTCTCGCTGTTTAGTAATCCTTGATGACGTACAGAATATTTTTAAAAGCAATCAATTAGCAGGTCAATATTTAACAGACTATGAAGACTACGGCAAATTTTTCAAACAAATTGCCACATCCTCTCATCAGAGTTGTTTAATCCTCCTGAGTTGGGAAAAACCCAGAGAAATAACTGCTTTAGAAGCCGGAAACAAAGCTACACAAACCTTACACCTCAAAGGGTTATGAGAACAAGCGGCAGAAATTCTTAGAGAAAAAGAATTGACAGATGAGGAAAAATGGCCAGACTTAATCGGCATTTATCAAGGTCATCCTTCCTGGCTAAATATCATCGCCTCAACAATTATCGAATTATTTGACGGTAGCGTTTCCCGGTTTTTAGCCAATAAAAATGATATTTATTTAGGCGATTTAGAGCCACTTTTAGAATCTCACTTAGAGCGTTTATCGGAATCCGAAAAAAAGGTAAGCTACTGGTTAGCAACTCAAGATGAAGCTGTAGATATTTCACAACAACCTGCTGACAGTGAATTATCCAAATCTGAATTTTGGCAAGCCATACAATCTTTAGCGCGGCGCGGCTTAGTGGAAAAAGTGTTAGTAGGAGGGCGATCCAAGTTTCAGATTAATCGTGTATTTCAACAATACATTCATTCAATCTAAGTAACATTCCACCCCTTTATATTTCTTAGTCTGCGGAGGCAGACTTTGTTTGACAAGACGCGGTTTCAACCGCCGGGTTTATATAGTAGCGGTTTCAACCGCCGGTACTATCTTAACCCAACGCGAAAAGATTGCCCCATCGCTTGAAATTCTTGAGTTTCTTCCCGCTGTAACTGCTGTCTAATTTTGGCAAATTTCCTAACTGTTTCCACAGAGTACAAGCGTTCTCCACAGCTTAGGCAAACTTCAGCGGATACTTTTAAAATAGCAGTATGGTTGCCACCTCGTAAAAGTTTCTCGACTTCTTTTATAACTATTTCACCGCCACAAATAGGGCATTTTTCTACAGATAGCATTGTTAATTTCTCCTTTGTATCCAATTAATCCATCGATTCGCATCGGGGCGATAAACTGTAATTAGGATGGCTAGTTTATTACTAGGAACATAAGACCAAACACTGTGAATAGGATCGCCTCTAAAGCTTTCACCATAGATTAAGTATCGGGGATAAGGTTTTTCTTTGGGATAATTTTCGATGATTTCACCATAAAGGACGGAAAAGTAGATTTCATCAAATGAGAGACTATCGTTCTCTGCTTCTTCGTCAGCATGGTCCGTAATTCGCACCCGATTTTCTAATATTGCTTCTACGATATCGTTGAGATTCATTCGTTGAAAGTTAAATCTTACATAACCTATGGATGGTTTCACCAGCTCCAAAAGCAATTAAACCATACGATCGCACTTCTCAACTTCTACATCGATCGCATAAAAGCATTCACCGCATCATATTGATCCGCCATCCGCGAATAAAACTCGATCGATCGCAAATCCAACTCCGGCAAAACTTCACTCTTGCTCACCAACTCATACCCCGTTGGACGCAAACAATAAACCGAAATTACCCCATCCTCCCAAAACCAAACCTCCCGCACACCCACCCGACGATAGATTTCCAGCGTATCAATTCCACCACTCGTCACTGTTATCTCGATCGCCAAATCTGGAACCGACTTGCGCGTACCCAAACAGTAAGACTCATCTGGTTCCTTCCGTGCACCCAACTCCTTCATCCCGATAGTTGTACTACCACGGGCATAAAAACGAATGTCCTTCGTCCGCATATAAACCTCTAAAACCTGACCTAAAGTTTTTTTAGGTTCTTCATGTTCCTCAGAAAAAGGAGCCATAATTTCTAAACACCCATCCAAATAAGTTAAACGCGCCCCAGTGTCCGCCAAATCTGCATCCAACTTTTCCAGAGTTTCCCATGTCACGTTTGACAGAAAAGCCGCACCTGTACCCAATCCTGCTTTAGAAATTGCGACAACCATTTGACTCACCTTTTACGATCGCTTTTCCATATTAGCGAATATTAGCTGAAAACTTAAATCAAATTGCTCTAAAATTTCGCAGTACAATCAACAATAACTGCACGGAAAAGACGATGAACAAAATAATAACTGCTACTGGTTTGCCTCCTGTATTCCCTGAATGTACCGAATTGCCAGAGGAAGACGGTAGATTTCTAAAAAATTTTCAGGAGCACCCCAGAGCATCATTCTGACAGATTCGATCGGGTTAGTTGTCGAGTGACTGCATCCAGAGGGACAATATGCGATCGGGCAAGATTGTGGCATTTACTGGCGAGAAACCGACCCGCCAGAGAAAGGCGCAGAAACACCGGATTGGTTTTATGCGCCCAACATACCAGCAACTCTCGACGGTTTTCGCCGCTCTTATGTACTTTGGTGGAAATACATGGCTCCACCCTGTAATAAGGGGGGAATAAGGGGAGTCAATTTGACTTTTGCAACTCGACTAAACGCCAGAGAGAGGACTCGCATTCCGAACGATCGAACGAAAGACGCCCAATTTCCCAACTCTCCTCAATCGATCAGCAAACTCGGAGAAGTCAGCACAAAGACATCCCTGGTTCCCACCCCTTCCAATTCCGGTTTAATCGGCGTAGTAAAGTGGAAAAATTGGTGGTCGTCAACCAGCAACAAGTCTCCCGGCTGCAGAACTTTATTAAAAACAGGCTTCTCTTTTTTAGCCAAATACAAATGCGTTTCGCCGCCCACAACATTAGTGCGATCGACCGAGAAAATCCCGATAAAATCAGTACCGTCTTGATGAATGCCTTCCGGTGCGGGGTTGCCAAAATTGTGCGGCGAACAAGTCGTCCTGATTTGATGCACTCCGATTTCAGCTTCCGGGTGAATTTTGCAGGAGTCGAAAAAAGCAAAAATTAGTTGTTTGAAGTTATCGAAGGCAATTAGCCGATCGTCCAATTCAGCAAATTCCCGCCTGATATCACCCGCTACCGGATTGTATTCTTTACTTTGAAACAAATAGCCGTGAGGTAACTTAACTAAATCATTTCCGTTGACTGCAAACCGCGACAATCTTCTCGAACGATACTTACCTTTGACATACGGATCGACAGGCATATCGTCAAAAAACTCCTTGAAACCTTCTAGCTTAATCGAGTTTACTTTTTTAAAAGTAAACATGAAAGCATAATCCAAATGAATGGATTCTAATACCGTTTTCATATATTTTTCTCCCTGAAGCCTTGCTCCCCTCCCTAATTTTGCCTTAAGGAGGTGTATGTTTCTAGTCTAGCTTAGGTTTTTTGTAAGTGTCATCAAAAAAAATACAAAAATTGCAAAGATATCGTAAAGATGGCAAACGATATTCGAGCGACGCGCACAGGAATTCATTCCCGCAATCTAAAATCTAAAATCTAAAATCTAAAATCTAAAATCGATTGACTGCTTTCACCAGCGACTGACAGGCCCGCAGGAAGACGGCCACATCCACCCCAAGTGCAACGTACTGAACGCCAGCATCAATCCACTGCTGGGCGATTTCGGGGTTTTCGGCAAAAGTACCCGCCGCTTTGCCTGCACTGCGGATGGTTTGTACCGCCTCCTGCATCATGTCGATGACTCGGGGATCGCGCACTTGGCCGGGAATGCCGATCGACTGCGACAAATCGTAAGGCCCCAGAAAAATCACGTCAACCTGCGGCACAGTAACAATTTCTGCCAGATTCTCGATACCGCCTTTACCTTCGACATGAATCACAACTAACGATTCTTCGTTGAGTTTGTCCGTGATATTTGTACCTGCGGCGGTGTAAAGTCCCGCCCGCGTAGCAAAGGAAAGGCCGCGCGAACCCAGAGGACTGTATTTAGCACTTTTGACAGCCATTTCCGCATCAATTTTGCTTTCAATTTGAGGTACTTGAACGCCCGCGCTGCCGATGTCGAGAGCTCGTTGAATTTGCGGCCCGTCGTTTTTGCGGACGCGAACAATTGGTGCAATGCCGGTGCAGTCTGCCGCGCGGCACAAATCTTCAGCAGCAAGCGGGTGCAACGGGCCGTGTTCCATGTCGATGACGGCAAAATCAAATCCAGCGTGACCGCAGATTTCTATGAATGCTGGATAGGCGCAGTTCATGAATAAACCGAGAACAGTTTCGCCTTGTTTTATTTTTTGTTTGAGTTGGTTGTGACGCATAAATTTGATGGTTTTTTTAGCGCAGATGAACGCGAATTGACGCGGATTTTTTTAGATTTTATAGAGCATCAGAATAAGTAGGAATAAATTGATTTATGTTAAAAGAATTGATAGAAGGTTTTTGGCTGCTTTTGCTTCTATTTTAAAGGGAATTAAGCACAAAAACCAGACCAAAAAAAACATTCCTAGAATTGGCAAAAATATTGCTCCCACCGATGGTTCGACAAACCAAGCAAATAAAGAAAACGTTCCAATACTGCCAGTAGTCCACAGCCAAAGAATCATCAATCCTAGCACGATTTTATGCAATACCATCCTGATTTTGATGGAACAACCGAACGGTTGAGAATCGATATTTCCTTTGATAATTGGCAAAAATAAATTGCGGCCGATCGCAATGCGATTGATTTGGAAGGTATTTCCCGAAATTGTGCCTTCATAAGGTTTGGCAGGTGGCGGGGCGAAGGGTAGAATGATTCTAAAAAGTTTGGGAGGAGTGACAACTTCGTCCAACCTTTGCAAAACTTCAGAAAAAGTTAAACTTGTCGTAATTGTTAAACTCTCAAAAAAAATCAACGCTCTAAAAAATTTGACTATTTTGAGCACAAGCTCGCTCCTGATTTTAGATAGTGGTAGATGGTATTAATTCCGATTATATAAAACAATTTTGCCGTGACCGCACCGCAAAATACCAGTATACTGCAAAACAAACATTTAAATGCTATGAATATTTTTCGCTGATGTCAAGATTAATGCCCCAACCAGCGATGAAACTGCGACGGTATCTATTGTCGCTCAAAGGTCGATCGCCCGTCAGCTTCACCCTCAGCCTAATTACCTCAATCTCAACTATTACCCCAACATTACCCGCGCCGACTCGCCATCGAGACAATCAACTAATCGGCAGTTAAAAAGGCTTGCTAGCGTGGCGCACAGCGCACTTCACCGACATTATTGATTTGCCGGTCAAATTTCCTCTCAGGGAACTTCCGCACTGGATCGACCTGCATTGCACTCCTTCCCCAAATATCTTAAACTTATCTGCTATAGGGTGTGTTTAGCTGTATAACATCTGCGGTTTCTGCATCAATAAATGATTTAGACGATTCAATTCAGATGAAAAATCGAGTCAGTTTCACCTTGCGTTAGTTTTTATTAGAGTTAGTTTTGATAGTCGATTAGTGCTACAATAAAAAGTAATTTTTGCTAAAATTATGTTGTTTTAAATATGCCCGCAACTACTCTAACTAAGTTTGTTTGATAAGGATTTGATATTTTTTGGGCTTTTATGCCCTTCGGAAATTTTGGGTGTGTTTAATGATTTTGTCTGATTTATGCAAAACTTCATCAAAAGTTAGATTGCTTGAAATTATAGCGGTTATCAAAAAAGTGAAGTATGCCCAATGCCCAATCCCTCCGCTTCGCTCCGCCCAATGCCCAATGCCCGCTCCCGGATAGTACCTCATCTTTCTGAAAAAGGCTATATACCAATCTAAAAATGTAGCAAATACTTATAAGATTTAATGATTTTGCTCGTTGACTTAATCCTGATATTCAAACTGTGTTTTGTTGTTAAAATTTGTCTAAAATAAAACAACTGCCCCGATCGCACCGGGAAATACCAGTATTATAGAAATTCATTCACTTTTTGGTCATTGGCTGTAAGTGTATTGATTTGTGTTAAAATTTAACCTAAAATTTCTGATGAAACTTCCGAAGTATATGTTTTCGCTCAAAGGTCGATCGCTCGTCACCTTCACCCTCAGCCTAATTACCTCAATCTCAGTTATTACCCCAACATTCGCCGCACAGACTCGCAATCCCGACAAAGAGGAAACTTGCGACATTCTCGTAGCAGGCGGCGGGCTTGCAGGTGCGGCTACCGCCTACGAAGGTTTGCTGGCGGGGCGCACCGTTTGCATCACGGAAATTACTGACTGGGTAGGCGGTCAAATTTCCTCCCAAGGAACTTCCGCACTCGATGAAAGAGAAACTCAGCGATCGCTCTTATTTTACCCCCGCGGCTACCTAGAATTGCGGCGGCGAATCAAAGAACATTACGGGAGACTAAATCCCGGCGGCTGTTGGGTTAGCTATTCCTGTTTCATGCCCTACGACGGCCACAAAATTTTATTTGGCATCTTGCAAGATGCTGCCAAAAAAGGCAATGGTAAGCTAAAATGGTTTCCCAATACCATAATTAAAGAACTAGCAATTACTCCGGCTGTGGCGGAGAATGCCGTTGGCGGACAACAAATTAAAAGTGCGATCGCCATTCAACACAAACCCGCCCAAAACACCCCGCCAATCAACACCGAAACCCTTTCTACAACCATCGAAGATGCCTACCGTTACGAAAATTCGGCGCGATTTAACAAAACTATTATTCGGTTTATTCCCAAACCACCTAACCAATCAAATTCAAAACCTAGAGGTGCCGATTGGTTCGTGGTAGATGCTACCGAAACAGGCGAATTAATCGGACTTGCCGATGTTCCCTACCGCCTGGGAATTGACCCGCGTTCCCCTCTCGAACCTTCCTCCGCCAGCCCCGAAGGCGACCCTTACTGCACACAAGGTTTTACCTACACCTTTGCGATGGAAGCAACGAAGGAACCGCAGCAGCATCAAATGCCGTCTTTCTATCAACAATACGCTCCTTACTACAGTTACGAACTGGCCAGATTAGCCAGCTTTCCGCTAGTTTTCAGCTACCGCCAAATTAGGAGCATGAGACCGGATGAGCCGCGCCCTGCCGATCCCAAGCAATTCCCGATTTATCCTGGTGATATTTCGATGCAAAACTGGACTTGGGGAAATGATTATCGTCCGGGTTCTGCCCAGGATAATTTAATTTATTCTCGATCGCAATTGGAGGCTAACGGTCAACTGCAACCGGGCGGCTGGATGGGCGGTTTGCGAACGGAAACTTTGCGTCGCGGTGAAGAAAATGCCAAAGGATTTTTCTACTGGCTGGTAGCAGGAACTACTGACTCACAATTAGGTAATGGAGTGAAAAAGCCTTATCCTAATAATCGCTTTTTGAGCGGCTTGGATTCGCCGATGGGGACGGTTCACGGACTTTCTAAATATCCTTATATGCGGGAGGGTCGGCGGATTATTGGGCGACCGACTTTTACTCAGCCTCAAGGTTTTACGGTGTGGGAAGTTGATATGTCTCGTAATGATTTTAAGACGGATTTTTACCGCCAGAATTTGTCGGAGGAAGAGTACCGAGATTTGTGGTTGGCTGTGGGTGGTTTGAACGCGCCGGCTTTGGCTGTAGGAAGTCAGACTGTTGAGGAGACAAAATCTCGATCGCGCGCTACGATTTATCCTGATAGTGTGGGTATTGGTCATTACGCGATCGACTTTCACCCCTGCATGACCAACAGCCCGCCGGAAGCGCCGGGAAATACCGAACGCGAAGGCACTCGCAAAGGTCAAGGATCAGCTTATCCGTTCCAAATTCCGCTGCGGGCGATGATTCCTCAGAAGATTGACAATATGTTAGTGGCGGGTAAAAGTATTGCTGTTAGCCACACGGCGGCGGCTGCTTATCGAGTGCATTCTTTTGAATGGTCTGCTGGTGCTGCGGCGGGTGTTACGGCTGCTTTTTCCCTGGAAAATGGGATTGTTCCCTATGAATTGGTGGATGAATTGCCCTCCCGCGAGCCGAATTTGGAGGCGTTACAGTTGCGGTTGCAGCAAAATAAGAATCCGATCGCATTTCCGGGTACTTCTATTTTCAATAGTTCGTGGCAAAATTGGAAATAATCGCAGTTGGTAATCTGTAGGGCGGACATCCTGCCCGCCGCACAATAAAATTCACTCTTTGTGGAACAGGGTGGAACAGGCTTTCGGGCCTGTTCCTGACACCCCACAATTAACTCCTTACCAAGAAGAGCCTGTTAACAGTATAAAATAACCAATAAGTGAATATTTGACCAACAGCAATTTGTCATCCATCTTTCGATAGAAGTAATCAGAGACTGCTTTAGTCGGATAATATTAATAATCCCCAGAAATATTCCCCCCTTCCCCTTCAAACTCGTCAAAGGTAACGGTCATGTCAACTGCACAGCTCACAGCCAATCCCAATAATGTTTATGCCAAACAGTTACTCAGAACCTTAGTAGCTGTCAAAAAAGGGGACTTTTCAGTGAGGATGCCCATAGACCAGACCGGTCTAGCCGGCAAAATTGCTGACGAACTTAACGACATTATCGAGCTCAATCAGAGAATGGCCGCCGAACTCGATCGCATCGGCACAGTTGTCGGGAAAGAAGGCAAAATCGCCCAGCGCGCCACCATCGGCAACGTAGAAGGTTCCTGGGCAGCTAGCGTCAATTCTGTCAATACCCTAATTACAGATTTAGTGCAACCAACATCAGAAACCGCCAGAGTAATTCGGGCCGTAGCAAAAGGAGATTTATCGCAAACCATCCCCCTAGAAATAGAAGACAGACCACTCAAAGGAGAATTCCTCCAAACAGCCAAAATTGTCAACACAATGGTAGACCAATTGAGTTCCTTCGCCTCAGAAGTAACCAGAGTTGCTAGAGAAGTAGGAACCGAAGGCAAATTAGGCGTACAAGCAGAAGTGGAAGGAGTAGCAGGAACCTGGAAAGATTTAACAGATTCAGTTAACTCAATGGCCGGGAATTTAACAGCCCAAGTCCGCAACATTGCCGAAGTGACAACCGCTGTAGCCAATGGCGATTTATCTAAGAAAATTACCGTAGATGTTAAAGGGGAAATTCTCGAACTGAAAAACACGATTAACGTCATGGTGGATCAGTTGAGTTCCTTCTCATCAGAAGTAACCAGAGTGGCGCGGGAAGTAGGAACAGAAGGCAAATTAGGCGTACAAGCAGAAGTCAGAGGAGTAGCAGGAACCTGGAAAGATTTAACAGATTCAGTTAACTCAATGGCCGGGAATTTAACAGCCCAAGTCCGCAACATTGCCGAAGTGACAACCGCTGTAGCCAATGGCGATTTATCTAAGAAAATTACCGTAGATGTTAAAGGGGAAATTCTCGAACTGAAAAACACGATTAACATCATGGTTGATCAGTTGAATTCCTTCGCCTCAGAAGTAACCAGAGTTGCGAGAGAAGTTGGTTCCGAAGGCAAACTAGGCGGTCAAGCAGAAGTTAAAGGAGTTGCGGGAACTTGGAAAGATTTAACTGATAGCGTTAACTTCATGGCCGGCAGTTTGACATCACAAGTCCGCAACATTGCTGATGTGACAACCGCTGTGGCCAAGGGCGATTTATCTAAGAAAATTACCGTCGATGTCAAAGGTGAAATTCTGGAGTTAAAAAACACCGTCAACACGATGGTTGACCAGTTGAATTCCTTCGTATCAGAAGTGACCAGAGTAGCGCGGGAAGTAGGAACCGAAGGCAAATTAGGCGTACAAGCAGAAGTGCAGGGAGTAGCAGGAACCTGGAAAGATTTAACGGATTCTGTTAACTCGATGGCCAACAATTTAACAGCACAAGTCCGCAACATTGCTGATGTGACGACTGCTGTTGCTAACGGTGATTTATCTAAGAAAATTACGGTACAGGTTAAAGGCGAAATTTTAGAACTGAAAAACACCATTAACGTGATGGTGGATCAACTTAATTCCTTCGCCTCAGAAGTAACGCGGGTGGCGAGGGAAGTGGGGTCGGAAGGTAAACTCGGCGGTCAAGCAGATGTCCGAGGCGTAGCAGGAACCTGGAAGGATTTAACGGATAGTGTTAACTTTATGGCCGGCAGTTTGACGGCGCAAGTGCGGAATATTGCTGCGGTGACGACTGCTGTAGCAAATGGCGATTTATCTAAGAAAATTACTGTTGATGTTAAAGGTGAAATCCTAGAGTTAAAAAACACTGTCAACACGATGGTTGACCAGTTAAATTCCTTCGCCTCAGAAGTAACTAGGGTTGCTAGGGAAGTAGGAACAGAAGGGAAATTAGGTGTGCAAGCTGAGGTGAAAGGAGTTGCAGGAACCTGGAAAGATTTAACAGATTCAGTTAACTCGATGGCCGGGAATTTAACAGCACAAGTCCGCAACATTGCTGAAGTGACAACTGCGGTGGCTAATGGCGATTTATCCAAGAAAATTACCGTTGATGTTAAGGGCGAAATTCTTGAACTGAAAAACACGATTAATATCATGGTTGATCAGTTGAGTTCCTTCTCATCAGAAGTAACCAGAGTTGCTAGGGAAGTAGGAACCGAAGGCAAATTAGGGGTGCAAGCTTACGTGCGCGGGGTAGGCGGAACTTGGAAAGATTTAACAGATTCAGTTAACTTGATGGCGGGGAATTTGACGGCGCAGGTGCGGAATATTGCGGAAGTGACGAAGGCGGTAGCAAATGGAGATTTGTCCAAGAAAATTACCGTTGATGTTAAAGGCGAAATTCTGGAGTTGAAAGATACTATTAATGTGATGGTTGATCAGCTTAATTCCTTCGCTTCTGAGGTGACGCGGGTGGCGCGGGAGGTAGGAACTGAGGGTAAATTGGGCGGTCAAGCTGAGGTGAAAGGAGTTGCGGGGACTTGGAAAGATTTAACCGACAATGTAAACTCGATGGCGGAGAATTTGACGGCGCAAGTGCGGGGTATTGCTAAAGTTGTGACGGCGGTGGCGAATGGCGATTTGAAGCGTAAATTAATTCTGGAAGCTAAGGGAGAAATTGCGACTCTGGCTGATACGATTAACGAGATGATCGATACGCTGGCGACGTTTTCGGATCAAGTTACTACGGTGGCGCGGGAAGTTGGAATTGAAGGGAAATTGGGTGGTCAGGCGAAGGTTCCGGGGGCGGCGGGGACGTGGCGAGATTTGACGGACAATGTGAATGAATTGGCGGCGAATTTGACTACTCAGTTGCGGGCGATCGCCGAAGTGGCAATTGCTGTTACCAGAGGCGATTTAACGAGGTCAATTTCCGTCGCTACTGAAGGAGAAGTTGCCATTGTTAAAGATAATCTGAACCAGATGATCGTCAATCTCCGGGAGACAACGCATAAAAATACTGAGCAAGATTGGCTGAAAACAAACCTGGCTAAGTTCACTCGAATGCTACAAGGTCAGCGGGATTTAGAAACTGTTTCTAAACTAATTTTATCTGAACTGACACCGCTGGTTTCTGCTCAGCATGGTGTCTTTTTTATGATGGAATCTGTAGAACATGATCCGTTTCTCAAACTGTTAAGTACCTACGCCTACCGGGAACGCAAGCATATAGGAAATAGATTCAGTTTAGGTGAAGGTTTGGTCGGACAGTGCGCCCTGGAAAAAGAACGAATCCTGTTGACGGAAGTACCGGACAATTACGTTAAAATTAGCTCTGGGCTGGGAGAATCTGCACCGCTGAATGTCGTGGTTTTACCCGTACTGTTTGAGGGGAAAGTGACGGCGGTAATTGAGTTAGCTTCGTTCCGTCGCTTCAGCGAAATACATTTGACATTTCTTGACCAACTTACAGAAAGTATCGCGATTGTTTTAAATACAATTGGGGCGAGTATGCGGACGGAAGAGTTATTAAAACAGTCGCAGTCTTTGACAGAAGAGTTGCAAACTCAGCAAAGGGAACTAACGGAAACTAACAAGCGTCTCGAACAACAGGCGCAGTCGCTCCGCGCATCTGAGGAATTGTTGAAAAATCAGCAGGATGAGTTGCAACAAACGAATGAAGAATTAGAAGAACAAGCTGAATTGTTGGCGCTGCAAAATAAGGAAGTTGAGCGGAAAAACCGAGATATTGAACAGGCGAGGGCGTTGCTGGAAGAAAGAGCTGAACAGTTGGCTCTCACTTCTAAGTATAAGTCGGAGTTTCTGGCAAATATGTCTCACGAGTTGCGAACTCCGCTGAATTCGCTGTTGATTTTGGCTCGATTGCTTTCTGATAATCCTGACGGCAATTTGACTGCTAAGCAAGTTGAATACACGCGCACTATTTATTCGGCGGGAACTGATTTGTTAGAGTTGATTAATGACATTTTGGATCTGGCTAAGATTGAATCGGGCACGATGTCGGTGGATATTGAGCAAGTTTTGTTTGGGGATTTGCGAGAGCATTTGGATCGAACTTTCCGCCAAATCGCTCTGGATAAGAAGTTGAGTTATAAAATAGAGCTTGAGGCTGGGTTGCCAAAAGGTATCTATACTGATGCTAAACGGCTGCAACAAGTTTTGAAGAATCTTCTCTCTAATGCTTTTAAGTTTACTGAACGGGGTGAGGTGAAGTTGCGTGTCGAAGTAGTGCGGGAAGGGTGGAGTTTAGAGATTGAAGCTTTAACGAGTTCTGCTACTGTTTTGGCTTTCTCGGTTAGCGATACGGGGATTGGGATTTCTGCTGACAAACACAGGGTTATTTTTGAGGCTTTCCAACAAGCTGATGGTAGCACTAGCCGGAAATACGGGGGCACGGGTTTGGGTTTGTCGATTAGTAGAGAAATTGCTAATCTGTTAGGGGGAGAAATTAAGTTGACGAGTCGCGCTGGTGAGGGTAGTAAATTCACGCTTTATCTGCCGCAAACTTATCAAGAATCTGGCATAATGAACGATCGCGATTCTGGAACCGACAACCCAACGCCCCAGTTGCCGCCTGGTGTTTCTGTGACTGTTCCTGCGCCGAATTTCCATTTGCCGATCGCGCCTTATCCGTCGGTTACAATATCTGATGACCGAGAAAATATTGAGAGTGGCGATCGCATTCTTTTGATTATCGAGGATGATGTCAATTTTGCTCGAATTCTGGTGGATATGGCGCAGGAACAGGGTTTTAAAGCTTTGGTTGCTTTGCGGAGCGATATCGGTTTGGCGATGGCGCGAGAGTTCAAGCCAACTGCGATTATGCTTGATCTAAATTTGCCTGTGATGGATGGCTGGACGGTGCTCGATCGCCTGAAGCACGACGCGAGTACGCGCCACATTCCGGTTCACATTGTATCAGTTGAAGAAGGGCGGCAGCGCAGTTTGCAGTTAGGGGCGATCGCCTATTTACAAAAGCCTGTCAGTCATGAGGCGCTGAGCAAATCTTTGACTGATATTAAGGGTTTTGTGGATCGACCGGTGAAAAATTTGCTCGTTGTCGAAGACGACGCAACGCAACGTCTTAGCATTGTGGATTTAATCGGCAATCACGATGTTTCAACGACGGCTGTGGGTAGCGGTGCAGAGGCGCTAGAAACTTTGAAGTCTGGGCATTTTGACTGCATTGTGCTCGATTTGGGACTGCCAGATATGACTGGTTTTGAACTGATCGAACAGATCAAGCAAGAGCCGAATTTGAAAAGTTTGCCGATTATTATTTATACGGGCAAAGAGTTGACTAGAACTGAAGAAACTCAACTGAAGCGGATGGCGGAAACAATAATTATTAAAGATGTGCGATCGCCAGAGCGGCTTTTGGATGAAACTGCTTTGTTCTTGCACCGAGTCCAAGCAAATTTGCCGGAACCGAAGCGCCAAATGCTAGAGCAGTTGTATCAAACAGATTCGACACTTGCGGGCAAAAAAGTCTTGATTGTTGACGACGACGTGCGGAATATCTTCGCCCTCACGAGTATGCTGGAGCGCCATCTAATGCAAATTGTGTTTGCTGAAAACGGCAGAGAGGGCATTGCTCAGTTGCAAAATACGCCTGACATCAATATTGTGTTGATGGACGTGATGATGCCGGAGATGGACGGTTACGAAACAATGGAGGCAATTCGCAAGATGCCTCAATTCGGTTCGCTGCCAATGATTGCTCTTACTGCGAAAGCTATGAAGGGCGATCGGGAAAAATGTATCGAAGCTGGGGCATCTGACTACATCACGAAGCCTGTTGATACGGAACAATTGCTATCGCTGCTGCGCGTTTGGCTTTATAGATAATGGAAGTCATCAGTCATTAGTCATTAGTCATTAGTCATCAGTCATCAGTCATCAGTCATCAGTCATTAGTCATTAAGCTGTCGGATATTTAAATTGTATGTCAAAAAACAATTCCCCGTCTTGTGGGGTGTCCCGCCCGCCCTGAATATACAATTTAAATGCGCTACAGCTTAGTCATTAGTCATTGTGGATTGTGGGCTGTGGACTGTGGGCTGTGGACTGATGACAAATCACAAATAACTAAGGACTAATAACTAATAACAAATAACAAATAACTAAGGACTAAGGACTAAGGACTAAGGACTAATGACTAAGGACTAAGGACTAATGACTAATGACTAAGGACTAATGACTAATGCCCGAAACCCATGAACTTGAAACAATCGAAATTCAACTCCTACTAGAGGGAATATTTCGCTATTACGGATTTGATTTTCGTAATTATGCTCTTGCGTCTATCAAGCGTCGCATTTGGAACACTATTCGCTCGGAACGGCTCACTACGGTCTCTGGACTTCAGGAAAAGATACTCCATAATCCTGCCTGTTTAGAGCGTTTTTTGGTGGATGTTTCTGTTAATGTAACTACGATGTTTCGTGACCCTAAATTTTACATTAGTTTCCGAAAAAAAGTAGTACCGATGCTGCGTACTTATCCTTTTATTCGCATTTGGCACGCTGGATGTTCAACGGGAGAAGAAGTCTATTCTATGGCAATTTTGCTGCAAGAAGAAGGGCTGTACGATCGCTGTCGAATTTATGCTACCGACATGAACGAATTAGTGTTAAAAACAGCCAAGGCTGGTATATTTCCTTTGAAACAAATGCAAGAATATACGCAGCTCTACCACCAAGCAGGGGGCAAGAAAGCGTTTTCTGAGTATTATACTGCTGCCTATGAAAATGCTATTTTTGGGTCTTCACTTAAAGATAACATGGTCTTTGCTCACCACAACTTAGCAACAGATACTTCTTTTAATGAATTTAATGTAATTGTGTGCCGCAATGTGCTGATTTATTTCAATTCACAGCTTCAAGAGCGGGTACACAAGCTTTTTTATGAGAGTTTGGGAATGTTTGGAGTTTTAGGATTAGGACATCAGGAGTCTCTCACTTTTACACCTTATGAAAAAAACTATGAAGCAGTTGAAAGAAGTGACAAAATCTACCGCAAAATTAAATAAAAATATTTTTGAGATAGTGGTTGTTGGCACGTCTTTGGGAGGGCTAGATGCTCTGACTGTCCTGCTGGGAGATTTGCCACAAAGTTTTCCTTTACCTGTGGTTATTGTCCAACACCGCCATAAGACTTCTCCCAACAGGCTTACGGATTTTTTACAACAGCAAAGCTCTCTCCAAATCACGGAGGCCGAGGACAAAGAGCCGATCGCACCTGGCCGGGTTTACTTGGCTCCCGCTGACTATCACTTGCTCATAGAATTGCCTTGGGTGGAGAAATTTAGCCTTGATGAAAACGACGGTACAGCATGGAAGAGCGCGGCGGTGGAGCCGATAGACAATTCAAAATCCCCAATCCTCAGTCGCGTTTCTACTACATTTGCACTATCAACTGATCCTCCTGTCTGCCACGCGCGGCCCTCTATCGATGTGCTGTTTGAGTCTGCTGCTGATGCCTTTGGGGAGCGCGCTATTGGCATAATTTTAACAGGAGCTAGTTCTGATGGTACTGCTGGGCTGGCAAAAATTAAAGCTGAAGGAGGATTGACATTTGTGGAGGAACCGGCTTCTGCTTTTTGCCGGACAATGCCTGCATCTGCGATCGCAAATGTTGAAGTAGACTGGATTTTACCCCTTTCTCAAATCGCTCCCTGTTTGGTCAACTTGCTAACAATTAAAAATTAAAAAATTTATGAATGTGCAGCCCGAAGATCGAGTAAATGTCCTGATAGTTGACGATCGCTCAGAAAATTTGGTGGCTCTGGAAGCTATTTTGAAGAACCAGTCTTATAATTTAGTCAAGGCAAATTCAGGCGCAGAAGCTCTGAGATGTCTGCTTCATCAAGATTTTGCGGTAATTTTGCTTGACGTGCAGATGCCGGGAATGGATGGATTTGAGACAGCAACAATGATTCGCTCTAGAGATCGATCGCGATCGACTCCGATTATTTTTATCACAGCATTCAGCAGTAATGACACCCACGTATTTAAAGGTTATTCTCTGGGTGCGGTGGATTACCTCTTCAAACCGTTGGAACCGGAAATATTGACATCGAAGGTGGCGGTATTTGTGGAATTGTTCCAAAAAACTGCCGAGGTGAAGCGACAAGCAACAGAGTTAGCTGCTGTTAATAATGAACTCAGTAAAAGTGAAGAACGATTTCGGACTTTATGTGCTTGTTCGCCCCTGGGAATTTACTTAGCTGATGTTGCAGGCCGTTGTACTTATCTGAATCCCCGATGTCAAGCGATTTCTGGGTTAATTTTAGATGAAAGTTTGGTGTCAGTTTGGCAGCGTTCGGTTCATCCTGAAGACCGCGATCGCGTAGTAGCAGATTGGTCGGGTTGGATTAAAGAAGGTCAGGAATATTCGAGTGAGTTTCGATTAGCTGATAACGAAGATGTGCGTTGGATTAACGTACAGTCTTCGCCAATGTTTTCGGATTTGGGAATACTGCTCGGTCACGTTGGAACTGTTAGAGATGTCACAGACCGCAAGCAAGCAGAGGAAGAACGCGGCCGACTGCTCCGCGAACAAGTAGCGCGGCAAGAAGCTGAGAGAGCTAACCAGATGAAGGATGAATTTTTGGCTATTCTCTCCCACGAACTCCGTACTCCTTTAAATGCGATTCTCGGCTGGTCTAGGCTGCTTAGGGCAAAAAAGTTTGACCAAGCAACGGTTGATAAAGCTCTAGAGACTATTGAGCGCAATGCTAAATCTCAAGCGCAACTCGTTGAAGATATTTTAGATGTTTCGCGAATTTTGCGCGGAAAATTAAATTTTAATTTGTATCCGATTCAGTTAAAAAATGTGATTGAAATGGCAATTGATTCTCTGAAACCGTTGGCAGAGACAAAATCAATTGTGATAGTATTTCAAGCTGACTCAAAGGTTGGTAAAGTTATAGGCGATAGCGATCGCTTGCAGCAAGTAGTCTGGAATTTGCTTTCTAATGCGATTAAGTTTACTCCTGAAGGGGGTAAAGTAGATGTGCGGTTGGAGTTAGTGGGCGATGAGGCGCAAATTCAGGTAATTGATAGCGGAATTGGTATTAATCCTGATTTTCTGCCTTATGTTTTCGATCGCTTCCGCCAAGCTGATAGCAGCACAACGAGGTCTTACGGGGGTTTGGGGCTGGGATTGGCGATCGTCAGTCACTTGGTGGAACAGCACGGCGGTAACGTTAGGGCAGAGAATAATCCGGGCGAGGGTGCGAAATTCACGGTTTTTCTGCCAGTTGAGGGAAACGGGGAAGGTGCTGTTGATGATTGCTTTGAACTCGATGAGGTGTCAGAGGCTCTGCCAACTTTGGCTAATTTGCAATTGCTGGTGGTGGATGATGACGATGACACGCGGGACTTTTTGATTGCTGTACTCGAAGATGAAGGAGCTGTGGTGCGATCGGCGGCATCGGTGGCCGAGGCTCTAGCTGCACTGGAGAGTTTTTGGCCGGATGTGCTGCTGAGCGACATTGGAATGCCGCAAGCAGACGGCTATGAGTTAATCGCGCGGGTGAAAGAAATGGAAGTGCTGCGCGAGCGAAAAATGCCTGCGATCGCCCTGACGGCTTACGTGAGAGAGTCCGATCGCCGACAAGCGCTGGAAGCTGGTTTCCAGATGCACTTATCTAAACCTGTTGAGGTAACTAAGTTAATTGCAGGAATTGCCAACCTCGCAGGAATCCTCAGAAATCCGGTGGGCCTCAAAGCTGTTGCATCATTCAATTTAAAAGGCCACAGATCCGACGCTCAAAGGGACTCGGCGGTTGAAACCGCCTGAGAGTAAAACTATCGCTGATCGACAGCGACGGGGTATCTAAGCCGGATTTGGTAAGTGGTACTGCATTTAAATTGTATTGGGCGATCGGGCGGCACATCAAAAATCCTCAAATCCTCAAATCCTCTCCCCCTCTCCCCCTTTCTCCCGATCCCTCTCCCCATATCCCCCTTTCCCGTGCCGATTACCAAGAAAAATATTAAACTAGCTGAAAGGACGAGCGATCGACAGTTCGGAACAAGACACCGGTGTTTCCCCAAAAAACCGGACATTTACCGTTTTTTGCTTTAACCTGCCTTTCAACTACAAAATTACCTGACATTCAATACATGAATATTTTTAGCAGTCTGCTTTCCGCGCCAACTAAACAACCCCAAGTCACAAAACAGCGTCGAGGCATTGAAATTAAGTCGGAACGCGAAATCGAAATAATGCGGCAGGCGGCGAAAATTGTCGCAACCGTACTGAAAGAAATTTCGCAAATTGTGAAACCGGGAATGACTACTGCTGATTTGGATGTTTATGCCGAAAAACGCATCCGAGAAATGGGTGCAACTCCCAGTTTTAAAGGCTATCACGGTTTCACCGGCTCGATTTGCTCTAGCATTAATAACGAAGTTGTTCACGGCATCCCCAGCCGCAAAAAAGTAATTCGTGCCGGAGATGTTCTGAAAGTAGATACGGGAGCATATTACCAAGGTTTTCACGGCGATTCTTGCATCACGATCGCAGTTGTGGAGGTGACACCGGAATCTGCAAAATTAATTAGAGTCGCAGAAGAAGCTCTCTATAAAGGTATCGAACAAGTGAAGGCTGGAGCTTATTTGCTCGATCTCGCCGGTGCGATCGAAGATCATGTCAAAAGCAACGGTTTTAGTATCGTTGAGGAGTTTACCGGCCACGGTGTCGGGCGCAATTTGCACGAGGAACCGTCGGTTTTCAATTTCCGCACTCGCGAAATGCCGAATGTGAAATTGCGATCGGGTATGACATTGGCGATCGAGCCGATTCTGAATGCGGGTTCTAAGTACACTCGGACGCTGGCTGACAAGTGGACTGCTGTAACGGTGGATAATGCTATGTCGGCTCAGTTTGAGCATACTGTGTTGGTGACGGACACCGGTTATGAAATTTTGACCGATCGTTCAAAAGTTTAAGTCGGAATAGTTCAAGAATAGACAAGATTGTAAAAGTCCTTTTCATCAACTTTTAGGGCGCAAAGCGGATCTTCGTCCCACAAGAAAAAAAGATTTTTGTGGGATGAGTTTTTAGCTGATCTGGGATCGATTAACCGCAATACTAATATTAGTTCGTAGTGCAGACTTAAGTTCGCACTACAAACCAAGCGTTTTTGCGGTTAATTGAGCGGATATGATATTATAGCCACTCCTAACTATTTTGGTAATCTTGTCTGTTGCAGCAAAACAAAACTCAAAACTCTTGAGTTGAACCACAATTTTTTGAATTGCTTCTATAGATGGAGTGACAATAATAGTTAAATTCAGCTAAGTTCAAAGATAATAGCGATCAAACGTAAGGGTAACGGATATGTCAGCACGATTATTATTGGTAGATGATGAACCGGGCTTGCGGGAAGCGGTACAAGCTTATTTGGAAGATAGCAATTTTTCGGTTGAGGTTGCCAGTAATGCTCGGGATGGGTGGGAACTCTTGCAGCAGCACAATCCTGATTTGGTGATTTCAGACATCATGATGCCGCAGGTGGACGGCTATCAGTTTCTCAAGCAAGTGCGGGAAGATCCTCGTTATAAGGCTTTGCCGGTGGTGTTTTTGACGGCTAAGGGGATGACGGGCGATCGCATTCAAGGCTATCAAGCCGGCTGCGATGCTTATCTTTCTAAACCCTTCGATCCCGACGAATTAGTAGCAATTGTCACCAATTTGTTAGCGCGCCGCGCGGCTGCTAAGGAGACAGGCGAAAATGCTGAAAGTCCTGATATTGCTGCTTTGGCTAGCCAAATGGCGAGAATTGAGTCTTTGTTGAGCGGGCGAAGTTCGATCGTCCAAAGTGCTTCGCCGATTAAAATTGATTTGACTCCCCGAGAGCAAAGTGTTTTGGATTTGGTTGCTCAAGGTTTGATGAATAAAGAAATTGCTCGCCGTTTGGAAACAAGCGTGCGGAATGTGGAAAAGTACGTCAGTCGCTTGTTTAGCAAGACTGGTACTAACAGCCGTACTGAGTTGGTTCGCTACGCGCTAGAACACGGTTTGACTAAGTAGGATTCCTCTCGACTTTGCTTTGGGCTCTTCCTCCCCGATCTGCGTTACCAGGCTCTTCCTGGTAACGAGAATGCTGCAAAAAATTAAAAATGTTAAGATATAATTATTGACACATCTGCGGTGGGTATGGTATAGCAAATCAGCTAGCAGGCGGAAGCGCGGGGCTGCGATCGAACTTCTCACCGTTTTGACTCTGGGATTGACACTGGCGATCGAGCTCGGGAATTACTTAATTGGCAAACCTGACTGTTTAAGAGTTTTTACGTAGTAAACAGAAGTAGGAACCCTTGACAAAATACCCTCAGTTTCCGCCCGTGCAAACTTCGCGCGAAGTTTCAAAGCTCGAATTATATTTTATCTGACAACAAACTACTATTCATTAATAACAGGGATCTAAAGTAGTGGCGGATGTTGAATTTAGAGGAGAAAAATTTAGTTGATACCAGGAGGATCTCATGCGGAAAATTACGGCGCGACAAAGGATAAGTGCAATGATCGCACTGCCGATCGCACTAATGGCTAATACAAATCAAGCTTTGGCCGCCGATACTGTTCAGAAAATCGATCCAATTAAAGAAGTTTCAAGTTTTGGCGACGAGCTAGATTTTGAGATGGCGCTACCAACAACAATCGCCATTGAAGAAAGCGAGGATTGGGATCAACCTGATTTTTCAGCTACTAACTTAGATATGGAGATTACTAAATTTATGACAGAAAATCTGCCACTTATAACTATTGAGGAGCCGCCAGCCGTAGTTTATCTCAGTGCGGCCAGGGGTCAGTCCACCAGACAATGCCGGATTTCCGGGATATGTGAATGATTGAGTCAGATTTGTGCGGTTTGTGCGATCGGCTTTTCCAATAGGTATAATTCTCGCTGTGCGAGGGTAAAACAATCAGTAAAATCCAGCAGATTTTCCTGAACTTATGCCAATAACAGAGTATGTATTTTTTCGGGTATGCTTTAACTATATCTAGTAAAACAATCGGACAGTTTCAAGGCTTGGGCGTGGGGAGCTAGAAACTCGGTTTTTACGAGTTTTGGAAAAACGAGAAATATAAGAAGAAACCGGGTTTCTGAGTTTAGCACATTTGGTTCGTAGTGCGGACTTAATTCCGCACTACGAACGGTTTTGGATTTCTGAGGTTAGTATGCGTGCACGATGACATAGATCGGGCTAGTTTTGTAGCAACAAACTCGCTTGTATCAAAGTGATATCCATGCTTAAAAACCCGACAATCCGTAAGGTGCTAAAATCCGTTCCCGAACTTTCTTCTTTCTAGAGCATCTATTCCATCATAATTTTCAAAGACTATGATTAACTCGCACTGCAGCCAAGACACCGCAGCACAGCAAAACAAAAGTTCGCTGCAAACTCTCTCTCGCACTCTGTCGATGTCTCAGGGACAATTTTCGCTGATTTTAGTGCGGTGCAATTATAGTGCCATGAAAGAAGAAACTCTACGGCTATTGCGAGAGGAGTCTGGGATTGAGATTCGAGAAATTGTCCTCCCGGCATCTGTTAAAACTCTTTACACGACGATAGAAACCGAACTTGACGGTAGCAGGCCGCCAGCTTTAATGGTGTTTGGATTGGAGTCGGTAAGTGCGATCGATCGCGTGCTGACTTCTACCAACTACGTCAGGGAAGAATTTCGCAATAACTTTCCCTTCCCCATAGTGCTGTGGGTGACAGACAAAATACTCAAAAAAATGATTCGGTTAGTAACAGATATCGAGACTTGGACGACAACAGTAGAATTTGTGCAAGGCCCCGACGAATTGGTAGATTTTCTGGCAAAAAGTGCCGATCGCATTTTTGCCAGCATTTTAGAAACTGGCAATTGGCGCTTAAGTAATTGTGCCATTCTAGGAGCCAATTCTTTGACAGAACTAGAGTCAGCCAGCCAAGACTTGCAAACTTGCAACATCAGATTAGAACCGGCCATCGAAGCAAATTTGCAATTTATTCGCGCCAGAGAAGAATATGCTTTTCACCGCATCGATGCAGCCATTAAATTGTATCAAAAAAGTCTCGATTTTTGGAAATATCAAGTAGCATTCTTGGGGACGCAAACAGAATTTAGCGAATTATTATTTACCGCTCACCCCGCACCGGTTTTAGAAGGAATTCTGCTATTCCACATCGGTCTTTGCTACCGCTTCCAAGCAGAAAAGAACCGCAGCGATAACCGTCCTTACTGGACAGAAGCTAAGAATTATTTTCAGGAATGTATTAATGTTTTAGAACGCGCCGGACAGTGGGATGCTGTTGGTACATTCATCAATCAACTCGGGGAAGTATTGCAACATTTAGAAGATTGGGATGCACTCTGGAATTTAGCTATCAAAGCTCGGAGGTTACATCAAAATATGAAAAATTCAGCAGTTAATTTAGCTCAAGATTATGGCTTTTTGGCTAGAGTAGCCTTAGAGCAAAAAAACTGGGAAGGGGCGAAAGAATGGGCTTTAATCGCTCTAGAGGTTCTAAACTCCAAATTAAAAGCGACGGGACAGGGAATGCCTGTAAAATCGCAGCATAAAGGCTTGTATCTATTAATTTTAGCAGAGGCTCAGAGCGAGTTGGGCGAGATAGAAGAGGCGATCGCCCATTTAGAGTTTGCTCGCTCGGAAACCAAACCTTGCTACAACCCGCAACTGTATTTGCGGGTTTTAGAAATGCTGCGAGTAGTTTATTTTCAGCGGGGAGAATATCTCAAAGCATTTCAAATCAAGCAAGACTATCGAGGAGTAGAACATACCTATCGGTTTCGAGCTTTTATTGGAGCCGGAAAATTGCAGCCGCACAGAGAAGCGATAGATCCCGCCGAAACAGTTACCGCCGCTGCTACCATTGCTGACGAAATAACTGCTTCCGGTAGAGAACAAGACCTCAACCGATTGATATATAGAATGAACAATACACCAGACAAACTGACAGTAATTTACGGTCAGTCTGGAGTCGGAAAAAGTTCAATTATCACAGGGGGATTAGTCCCCGCTCTTAGACAAAAAAAGATAGAAATGCGGACTGTTTTGCCGATCGTCCTGCAGGTTTACAACAACTGGCCCCAGGAATTGACCAGACAGTTATCTGCTGCGAAAGCTGAAATATTCAATCTCGAAAGTTCTGAAGCAGTACCGAGTTCCGCAGAGGTTGATTTGACCCCAGCAGCAGGCGCAGTCAGTACAAATCTTGTTTCGACTGCGGAAAATCTGGAGATAATTAAGGATTTACAGCCTGTAGAAATAATCGTCAAAAAACAGGCGATCGAATACGAAAAAATTATCAAAGAACTGCAAATCAATTCCGAACATCTAGTGACAGTTCTGATATTTGACCAATTTGAAGAATTCTTTTTCGTGTGGAAAGAGCCAACAGAAAGGCAGATATTTTTTGATTTCTTGCGGGAATGTTTGAAAATCAAGTATTTAAAAGTCGTCCTGTCTTTGCGGGAAGATTACCTGCACTATTTGCTGGAATTTTCCCGACCAAAAAACCAAACACAATTCATCAATAATGATATTTTAGCGGACGTTCTTAGCAAAGATATTCTATTTTATTTGGGAAATTTTTCCCTAGCAGATGCGCGCTCGGTAATTTACACTTTAACTGAGCGATCGCAATTTAACTTAGAACCGGAGCTAATCGAAGAATTAGTCAAAGATTTAGCTGGAGAATTGGGAGAAGTCCGCCCGATCGAACTACAACTTGTCGGCGCTCAACTGCAACAAGAAAACATTAGAACTTTAAGCCAATATCAGGAACTAGGTAACAATCCTAAACAAAAATTAGTCGAAAATTTCCTCGAAGAAGTAATCAAAGATTGCGGCCCGGAAAATGAAGGGGCGGTGCGCCGAGTTTTGTATTTCCTTACAGACGAAAATGAGATTCGCCCCCTAAAAACTCGCGCCGAATTAGCCTCCGATTTAGCGACAGTTGCCGAATCTGAAAAGTTAGATTTAGTTTTAGAACTGTTAGTAAAATCCGGCTTAGTGTTTCAGTGGATGGAACTGCCGGCAGAGCTTTATCAACTGGTTCACGACTATTTAGTTAGCTTCATCCGCCAGCAACAGGAATTAGATAACAAGGCAGAATTTGAGGAATTGCGAAAGCAAAACAAAATTAACCGAGATGAAATTGACCAAATTCGCAAAGATAGAGAGCGAGATGCTTTGCTGTCGGAAGCTAGAGATAAACAGCGCCAAGCCCGAGACAAACAGCACGAAGCGGAAGCTCAACTTTACAAAAGTCGGAGATGGCAATTGCGGGTGGCGGTGTTGGGAGTGCTGGTACTCGGAGGAGTTTCGGGGATGGCATTCTATCAAGCAAAATTAGCAGAAAGCGCGCGACAAGAAGCGGAAACAAGTCGGACAGATGCCTTGAATTCGGCATCGGAAGCTTTGGTGGTTTCTAACGATCAAAATCAATTAGCAGTGTTGAAAAACAGTATCAAAATCGGTCGCGGTTCTCAGAAAAGTACAGCGCTACCTGTGGATACTAAAAATCAAATTACTGAGAGGCTCAGACAAGCTGTTTCAGGAGTGCAAGAACGCAATCGTTTCGAGCATCACGATAAGTCTGTTTTGGATGTAAGTGTCAGTCCAGATGGCAATTTTGTTGCTTCGGCAAGTGCTGACAAAACTGTTAAATTGTGGAGCAAAGAAGGTAAGTTATTAAAGACTTTTAAGCACGGCGATATTGTGACGAGTGTGAGTTTTAGCCCGGATGGGAAAACGATCGCGACTGGTAGTGCCGATCGCACAATTAAAATTTGGCAAGTAGATAATGACCAAAGTGCGATCGCTACTTTATCCGGCCACCGCGATATCGTCACCAGCGTTAGCTTCAGCCCCGACGGCAAAACCCTAGCTTCTGCGAGTCACGACAACACCGTAAAAATCTGGAATCTGGGAAACAAAAAATTGCTGCAAACATTGACCGGACACAAAGATTGGGTACTCGGCGTGAGTTTCAGCCCCGACGGCAAAACAATTGCCTCAGCAAGTGCTGACAAAACTATCAAACTTTGGAACCGACAAGGTAAAACCCAGAAATTTCAAATTAATCCCAAAACATTAACCAAACATTCTGACATTGTATACAGCGTTAAATTCAGCCCAAACAATCGAGAACTCGTCTCAGCCAGTGCCGACACCACAGCCAAAATTTGGAACCGAAAGGGTGAGGAAATCACAACTCTCAAAGGACACAACGATGAAGTTCTGAGTGCGAGTTTCAGTAGCGACAGCGAAAAAGTTGTCACCGGCAGCGCCGACGATACGGTAAAAGTTTGGAGTCGCAGCGGCACATTGCTAAGCACTTTTCGAGGAAATAAAGATGATGTAAGGGCAGTAAGTTTCAGTCGCGACGGCACGATTGCCTCCGCAAGTAAGGACAAAATGGTAAAAATTTGGCAACCGGACAGAACTCCGTTGAATCAGATTTTATATGGACACGAAGACTGGGTTTACAAAGTCAGTTTTAGTGCAGATGGCACAACAATTGTTTCTGCTAGCGGAGACAAGACAGTGAGACTTTGGAACACTGATGGCAGTTTATTAAAAATCTTAAAAGGTCATCAGGATTCTGTAATTTGGACGAGCTTTTCACCGGACAATAAAACTGTTGCTTCTGCCAGCAATGACAAAACGGTGAAAGTTTGGAGTTTAGACGGGAAACTGTTAGATACTTTGAAGCATAACGGCGTTGTTAGAAGCGTGAGTTTTAGTCCAGATGGCAAGATAATTGCCACCGCCAGCGGTGCCGATCGCAAATTGTACCTCTGGCGCTGGAACGGTTCTAAAGCAACTTTGCTGACAAAACTCGATCATACCAATCCAGTAATTAGCGTTAGTTTCAGTCCCGACGGCAAAACTATTGCTACTGCTACGGCTGCTGACAACAAGGAAAGCGGGAAAAACAATGTGGGTGAAATTGCTGCAGAAAAAAAAGTTTACCTCTGGCAATTTAACGGTTCGTCGGCGAAGCGTTTGACAACTCTCAACCACGAAGATACGGTGAGGAATGTGACTTTTAGTCCCGACGGTAAGACGATTGCTGCTGCTTGTGCTGACAAAAAAGTTTATTTGTGGGCGTTTGATGGAACGGCGGCAAATTTAACTGAAAAACTAGACCACAGCGATACTGTGGAAAGTGTTAGTTTCAGTCCAGACGGGAAGTTGATTGCGGCGGCGAGTGCGGGAAATACTGTTAAGCTGTGGAATTTTAACGGTAGGAAAGCGCTGCTATCTAAAACTTTGGAATTGGGCGATCGGGTGTTGAGCGTTACTTTTAGTTCTGATAGCAAAACTCTGGCTTTTGCTAATAGGGATAAGACTATAATTCTCTTACCTTTGCAAAATTTGGAACTGAATAATATTATTGCTCGTAGTTGCGAATGGGTGGGAGATTATTTGCAGAATGACCCGAATGTTACTGAGGGCGATCGAATGCTTTGTCTGGGGTTTGGGAAGCAAGCCTTCAATAAAAAGAAGTAAACCCTCAAGGATTATCCCTCTCGAACTCGATTTTATGCGGATGAAGAAAAAGTTGCTTTCCGATGCTGCAAACCTAGCTTTAAATAGAGATTGAAACATCTATCTGTTGACAGGTTTTTTAAGCTGTAAAATTGCGGTAAAATTTTAGTCATAAATTTAAATTCTTTGGCGGTTCGCCCGTCGCATCAACCCGCAATTCAAACAAAAGGTAAACCGCATGGACACCAACTCCCAAAATATCCAACCCGTTCCGCCCTTCAACGAGAAAAATGAGGAAACACCAGACATTGGTGGCGGTTTACCCGTAATTGAATATTGGGCAGAACATACCTTGTCCCCCGAAGGCCCGAAACTTTGGAAAACTTTGCTTCACAATAGTGCTTGTTTGTCCTGTTCTTGGGGCACTGGCGGGCAGAAAGGAGGCTTTACTAATGAAGAGGGCGAAAAACTTCAGCGCTGCATGAAAAGCGTTGAAGCAATCTCCGCTGAAATTAAACCTGCTGTTAAGACGAGCTATTTTGAACAGCACAATATTGCAGAACTCCAGCAATTAACTTCAATGGAATGTGACAGGCTGGGAAGGCTGAGTTTCCCGATGATTTTGCGCGCTGGTTCGTCTCATTACGATCGCATTTCTTGGGAAGAAGTTTATCAAATTGCCGGGGATGCGTTTCGCAAAACCCCCGAAAGAGTCGCATCTTACAGTTCCGGTCGCTCTTCCAACGAGGCGGCTTTTTTACTGCAATTGATGATGCGGGCGATGGGCTCTAATAACTTAGCAGATTGTTCGGATTTGTGCCACGCTCCCTCAACCACCGGGTTAAGCGAAATGTTTGCTACCCGCACCTCAATAGTGAGTCTAGAAAACTTGAAGCAAGCAGATTGCGTCGTGCTCGCGGGCGCGAATTCTGCCTACAATCATCCCCGCTTCATGAACGAGTTGATTAAAATCCGCGACAAAGGCGGTAAAATAATTATCATCAACCCCGTGATGGAAATCGGGTTAGTCAAATTTGGTTCTCCAGCATTTCCCGTCAAGTCGCTCATCCCCGGTTCCGATATTTCCTCGCTCTACTTGCAACCAATTCCCGGCAGCGACACTGCCTTATTTGTTGGCATTCAAAAATCTGTAATCGAACAAGGATTGCTGGATGAAAAATATTTGCAAGCCCACACCGAAGGCTGGGAAGCAGTAGTGCAGCACGCCCGCGAAACCGACTGGGAAACTATTACTACAACTTGCGGGGTTTCGCAAGCAGAAATTGAGGCAGCCGCCAAAATTATCGGCAATTCAAAGCGAGTTGTATTCGGTTGGGCGATGGGAATTACCCAACAAAAAAACGGCGTAGATAATGTTTTTAGCATCGCCAACACTGCTTTGATGACGGGAAATGTCGGCAAAACAGGGGCGGGATTAATGCCGGTGAGGGGACACTCAAACGTCCAAGGATTCGGCTCTATGGGCGTGACTGTGAATCTTAAAAAAGAAATCCAAGCCGCTCTCGAAAAGTTGTTAGATCGTCCCCTGAGCCGCGTTAAGGGTTACGAAACTCGATCGCTCATTGAAGCAGCAGATGCAGGCAAAGTCGATACGTTAATCTGTCTGGGCGGCAACTTGTACGCAGCCAACCCAGATTCAACTCAAGCAAAACGCGCTTTAGGTAAGATTGAAACTATTATCTACCTCGCAACCAAACCGAATTTAGGGCATTTTAACGGATTGGCAAAGCACAATACAATTGTGATTCCCGTGCTGAATCGCTTTGAAAACCCCCACAAAACAACGGTAGAATCTGGTAATAACTTTGTGCGTTTCAATGATGAAGGCGAAACTCACCTCAAAGATTCTGACTTAATTCCAGAAGTGCATTTTTTGACCGAATTGGCGAGCAGAATTCACGGCAGTTATCCAGTAAACTGGCGCCAACTGCAAGATACGCGATACATTCGACAATTGATTGCTAAAACAATTCCCGGCTATGAAAAAATGGCCACAATTGATGATACAAAAGAGGAATTTACCATCAGCGGGCGGATTTTTATGGAACCTAAATTCCCCACTGATTCCGGCAAAGCCAAGATGTTTGTCGCGCCTTTACCAGCACTAAAATTACCGGAAATTAAAGATTTTGGTGTATCGGAATCGGTGCGCGGTTTAGTGGTGGCGTTGATGACGGGACGCAGTTATTCTCAGCACAATACTGTGGTTTACAAAATTGATGACAAGTACCGGGGAATGCCGCACCGAAACTGCATTTTGATGAATCGCGAGGATGCGGAAAGCGCGGGTATGCAAGAGCATCAGCGGGTGACGGTGCAGGGAAATGTGGGGAAAATGGAAAATGTTGAGGTGATTTACGGGGCGGTTCGTGCGGGTGCTGCTTTGATGTTTTATCCTGAAGTTAATGTGATTTTTCACCCAGAGATTGAAAAGCGATCGGGCACGCCTGCTTACAAGCGAGTACCTGCTTTGGTATACGCATAAATTTGGGATTAGTAGTAAATGTAGGGTGCGTCAGCTATGATTATTTTCGGAACAAACAATCTCCGACTCATATCAAATCCGGTAGCATCAGAATGATTCAGATATATATTCTCTCCCTCTGTGTACTCTGTTTACTCTGTGGTTAAATCATTCCGATGCAAGCGGAAACGATATGACGCACGCCCGGAATTAATGGTGCGTCATAATTAGAGTTTTCCCGCACGATCGCAAATCTCGAATTTAACGCACCCTACTAATTTTGGTCAGCTCAAAAATCGGGGATTAATTGTTGATTTGCAAAGCTCTCCCGCGCCAAGTCCATCCCCAACCGGTTTCTGTTTTGATGGCGGAACCGATCGCAATTGCGGCAATTAACGCACCTCCCAAACCTCCCAACCACCAGTATTTCGTCGAACACTCGGAAATTTCGGCACCCAAGCGGCGCAAAGTGTAATGATGCCAAATTACGATTGCCGATAAACAAATAGTTAACAAGGTAATTGGTAATTGGTAATTGGTAATTGGTAATTGGCGATCGGTAATGATGTTAGCAATTTCGCCGTTAACCAGCAAAATACCTAATGCCAACCAGGGCATCGGATAAAGAAAAAACATTATGGCGGCCATGTAAACCATCATGCCCCAATTACGGTTAGCGCCGAGATACAAATTCTTTGTCCAGCCTTCCCACAAGGCGCTCCAAGACCGATACATCCGCACGGATGCCAAATTTGCCCCGGAATAAAGTCCGAGCTTTAAATTCGCACGTTTGATGCGTCTGGCTAATTCCACATCTTCGACAATTTCGCCGGCAACGGCTTCGTGTCCGCCGATTTTTTCGTAGGCCGATCGCCTAAATAGCATAAATGGGCCGCCTGCAAAAGCACTGTCTATTTTTGCAGGATCGTTAACAGCGGTAAAATCGAAGCAAACTGCTAAATGATTGAACATTAATGGCTGTACCAACCATTCGGCAAAACACTCGCAAACCAGGGCTGGCATACAGGTAAACAAGTCTATTTTCTCTGTTTCTGCTGTGGCAATTGCGGTTTCGATCGCCCCCGGTTTGAGCCGCACGTCAGCATCGATAAATAATAGGAAGTCTCCGGTTGCTACCTGAACAGCTTGGGCGCAGACCCAGTTTTTGCCGGCCCAATATTGGTTGGTAGGTCGCGGCTGACCTGCTAATATTTTAAGGCGGGGGTCGTTGAGTTCCTGTTGTAGGGTTTGGGCGATCGACTTAGTGTCGTCTGTCGATCGATCGTCTGCAATCAAAACCTCTAGGTTGTCCTCCGTCAGCGCTGTACTCTCCAAAATGGCGATCGCGCAATCCCGAATATTCTCAGCTTCGTTGTATGCTGGTACGATTACCGAAACTTTGGGGAAGAACCCGGTAGAGGGCTGTAACTGCTGAGCTGAACTGCTGTCAGTGCGAGGCGCATTTTGCACCGATCGGCGCAAATTCTTAGTGTAAGCTCTACTTACAATCAGAGAAAAAATTAACAGTGTTAACAATATCAAAGCGAACTGACCTCAAAATTTCGGTGCACAGTTTGTCTCCTTAAATATTAAAAAATATTAAAACAAAAAGCTAGTCGATCGCCCGGAAAGTTATTTTAGCGACCTCCTTTGCTATAATTTGTGAGCATCTTTGGCTTCGCCCGCAGCAAGGGGTCTTACCCCTCACCCGGTCAGCGACCTAAAAGCCGAGGATAAATATCAGTCAAGAGAGGATATGGCAATGGGCGAATTTCTGACAGTCGATGTGTTGGCGGACACGATAGCGATACTCGGTGCATTGGGTTTTTTCTTTTTAGGATATCAAGCTTTGCAGATGTTAAAAAGATAAACTATAGCCTTTCAAGCTCTCATATGAGGTACTATCGGGGATCGGGCATAGGCCAAACAGGGCATAGGGCATAGGGAATAGGGCATACCTCACTTTTTTGAGAACCGCTATATTAGGCAATTTACCATTCGGCGAGCAGTTGCGGTGGAATACAGTTAAATGCTGGTCGGGTGGGCATCGGGCTCGCCAAAAATCTGCAATTTAAATGTAAAATAACTGACGGGTCAAAAAACCGAAGCCCCCGACGCTATGAGTTTGGAAAGCCAACAATTTTAGACTTTTGTTCGAGTTTCCAGATGAATCTGTGAAGTAAATCTCAAATCTCAAATCTCAAATCGACGGACTTACTTACAACTCAAAACTACCGACTGTGAAACTGTTTCTTGCGAAAATCAACCAAAAAAAGGCTGCGTTATAATCATGGTGAGCCAACTTTTAGATGGACGCTATCAAATCATTGAAGTCATAGAAACAGGAGAATTTGGACAAACCTATCTAGCCAAAGATATTCGCCGTCCCGGTGAACCGCAGTGCTTTGTCAAACACCTGCGTCCGGGTACCAAAGAACCGAAATTAATTAATACTACGCGCCGTCTTTTCCAAAAAGAAGCAGAAGTTCTAGAAAAGCTCGGTCAACACGATCAAATTCCTCAGCTATTCGCTTATTTTGAAGAAAATGAAGAATTTTTCTTAGTTGAATCTTTTATTCCTGGTCACTCGCTATCAACGGAGATTGTACCGGGGAAGCCTTTAGCAGAAGAAAAGCTAATTCCTTTGCTGAAAGAACTGTTAGAAATTTTAGTGTTTGTACACGGACAGGGAGTAATTCACCGAGATATTAAACCGGCTAATTTAATCCGCCGCTATTCTGACAATAAGTTAGTGCTGATCGACTTTGGCTCGGTGAAAGAAATTCACATTGCTCAAAGACAAGCGCCGGTAACTGTGCGGATTGGGACGCTGGAATATATGCCGATCGAGCAATTTCAATACAACCCGCAACTCAACAGCGATATCTACGCCTTGGGAATGATTGGTATCCAAGCAATGACGGGTTTGCCGGCTTACGATTTGCCGAAACTGCGGGATTTGAAAAATTCTAATAAAGGCGAAATTGTTTGGCGGCATTTAGCAGTGTGTTCCCAAGCGCTGGCCGATGTTTTGGACAATATGGTGCGCTACGATTATCGGGAACGCTATCAGTCGGCGGCGGAAGCTTTAGCCGATTTGAGGAAAATTGGCGATCGATCGCGCGCGCGGATTCCCAAGCTGACAATATATCGCGAAGAAGTCGATCGGCGCAGCAGCAGCCGGGGTGACATTACAGTTGTCGGGCGGAGAATATTAGAAGAATTGCGCGTCAGTTTGGAATTGCTACCAGACGAAGCAGAGGCGATCGAAGATGAGGTATTGAACCCTTACCGCAAATACAGGCAAAAAGGCGAACGCTACGAACAATCGCTGCATGAAGCAATGCAGCAAGAATATCCCTTTTCTCTGGAAACTCGCGACGAGTTAAAGCGCTTGCAGCAAGTGTTAGGGCTTACCGACGAAGATGCCGCGAGAATCGAAGAATTAGTCGTTCCTAAATCTTTATTCGCTAAATTGTACAAGGCGATCGCCACAGTGTTGGACGGACACCGCAACCCCAACCCGAAAACAGAATTGCAGCCAACTCTGGCGGTATCCCCGGAGGTGGATCTGAACGGAAAAACCGATTTGTCGTTAGCGCAGCCCGCCCCTACGGGGGCTACGCCAACGGAGAGGATCGCGACTCCACCAGCAATTGTCCTCAAAGAACCTCGCAAATTCAATCCTTATCTCGCCGGAGCAACCTTTGCAGCACTCTTAGCGGCGATCGGCGGAATTTACGGATATCTCAAATGGCAAGAAGGCGAGCAAGGATTGCAACAAGAAGCCCAACAACTCAATCAAATTGAATCTCTCTATAAAGCCAGCAATTATGAAGGCTGCATCAACCAAATCCCCACAATTCCCAACACCAACAGCAGCTATGATTCCGCCCAAAAGTTACAGCAACAGTGCCAAGCAGGCCTACGCTGGAAAAACGCCAAAGTAAAAAACTTTGCCCAGCATTCAGATGCCGTCGGGGCAGTTGCTTTCAGTCCAGACGGGTTAATGTTAGCCAGCGGTTCAAAAGACAAAACCGTCCAAATTTGGGATTTAGCTACAGGCAAATCGATCCGCACTTTCGCCGGAGATTCATCCACCATTTGGTCGGTTGCTTTCAACTCAAGCGGTACAAAACTTGCGACAGGAACAGGTTTTTGGAGAGTGATGCTCTGGGATTTGAAAACAGGAGAAGGGACGCGCCTTCTCGACCACACAGCTTCTGTTTGGTCAGTCGCTTTCAGCCCCGACGACAAGCTGATTGCTAGCGGCAGCGGAGACAAAACCACGAAAATTTCGGATGCAGCAACTGGTAGTTTGATCTATAATTTGCCAGACCATACAGATTTTGTTTATTCTGTTGCTTTCACTCCCGATGGCAAAAGTTTAGTTAGCGGTTCTAAGGACAAAAAAATTACAATTGTTGATGTAGCAACGGGCAACTTGATCAAAACTCTTGAGGGACACGGCGACCAAGTGAGGTCAGTTGCTGTCAGCCCGGACGGCAAAACCATTGTGAGCGGTTCCTACGATGAAACTATTAAAATTTGGGATATCGAAACAGGAGATTTAATTCGGTCGATCAAGGGACATTCTGACGATATTGTCTCGGTGGCTATCAGCCCGGACGGAAAGTTTATTGCCAGCGGCAGCAAGGATAAAACTATTAAAATTTGGGACTTTGCTACCGGAGAATTGCTGAATACTTTGACCGGACATACTGATGAGGTTTATGTAGTGGCTTTTAGTCCCGACGGCAAAACTATTGCTAGCGGTTCTAAAGACAATACTATTAAGTTGTGGCTCAGGTAATTTGAAGGAAGAAGGAAGAAGGAAGAGGGAAGAAGGAAGAGGGAAGAAGGAAGAGGGGATCATCTCATTCTACTCGTTACCAGGCTCTGGCCTGGTAATGCAGATCTGGAGGCTCTGCCTCTATTATTTCAAGGGAAGCACAGCCTCTATATCTCAGTTCCCTGGCTGAAGCCAGGGAACCAGTTAAACAGATAATTGCGCTAGCGCTGCTACGGATCGCCTCTCATTTAATTGGAGTAATTAAGCTCATTTTCTAATGATTTGGGAAAGTGCCAAGCAGGTGTTTCTAATTCCTCCTCGCTAGGAGAATTTTCAGTTGAGTCCTCTCGGACTTTAAAAAAGTAGTAGAGGTTCGCCACAGTTAAATCAGATATTTCTTGCAAGTTCGAGCCAGCTAAAGCTTGATAGCCAGTGGCGATCGCCCGCTGGCTGACATACAATTCGTATCTCCGGCGGAGTTCCGGCGACACGGCGAAGGCTAATTGGTCGCGCAAGGATAGGAAGTGAGACTTTTGCTTTAAATTATCATAAACTGCGGGTTCCGCAGCTAATGCCGCGAATGCAGTGTGTACGTAGGTTTTTAAATCATCACCGCTGAGTCGATCTAAACTAGCTAACTGGTGCTGCTCTTTGGGAGACAAAGTTTGCATCCAATCAACCTCATTTTGCCAAAATTCTATTACACTTAAATCGTGACCCAAAATCCTAGTAACTTCGGGAAATAAAAAATTTAGTTCTGATTCCGATTGACATCCTTTAACAACAGTTAGAAGGTCTAGACGAATTTTTGATTGCAGTCCTAGGAGGCGATCGCTCGCCCTATCGTAGGCCCGCTGCAACTCAAACGTGAGCCCGATCGCCTGCTCGATCGCCCAAACACATTCCATTTGCCGGATCTGTCCGGCAGAAGACAGCCCCTCCAACAAACTGGGACGCTCATAAATATTTAAAGCCTCAAACAGCATATCCCGCCCGCCACTAATTTCGGAATTCCGAAGTTTAATATCGGGCAATGTCAAAGCAGACTGACAGCGTTTGACAGCCTTAGAAAAAATATCATAACCGTTAACCAGTTTCTGACGGTGCATTGCAAAATTAGAGTCGTGAGCCACCTGAAAAATCTGCTGGATCACCTCAACTCCCCGCTCCTTGAGGATATGTCTGAGATCGATAAATCCGTCTTTAATTTTTAACTTTTGGTGCTTTGCCTCTTCTCTAATTTTTAATACTTGGTCGAAGTTTACTGCTGACAAAACCGTATTCGAGACAGCCCCAAGACCAATCACAGCAACAGTTGCTTGCATCACCGCCAAATTAATTTTTAGACAGTTAAGCATTCTGTATATTTTTTGAAACCCCTGATGAGTTTGAGCAAGCTGCAACGGTGCCACAGTCACGTACACGGGAGCTACCAGCGGCTGCACGGGCCCGCCTCCGGCTAACTGTGCGAGCAATCCTAAAACTCCGCGATCGGATAGAGTTGCAGTTGTTGATGGATAAAAAACTTTGGCAATCTCGACAAACTCCCCCGTCACCGGATCTCTAGCTGCCGGGAGCAATTTTCCTGTTTTGGCAGCAGGCTGTATCAGGCCGCCAGTATTGAGTCGATCCTGAGTTTCAGGGGTGAACAGATAATCCATATTGTGACACCAGTTTAAAAAAAGAATACAACTGATGAAGCCCGTGTTCCAAACCGTTAGGTCATCTGTCATTCCCCATTTCCAATTCTAAAATCTAAAATATAAAATCTAAAATGGTGTGACTCAGTTTGTATTCAAAAAAGCAGATGTTCTGTATTGTATGCTATTTAGGGAAATGAGGAAAAAAAGGAAATGAATGAATATCTCAAGGTATTTCAGGCTATTACTCAGTTTAGCGATCGATTGTTAGCCGACGAATATAAGTCCGTGGAAATTAAACAGTCAGCTACCCACCTCAACTTAGATGTGGAACACTGCGTTGACGAAATGAAGCAGTCTGCCCTCAGACTCAAGAAGTTACTTGAATTATGTTTCAAAGATATATCTCAGGCGGAAGATGTCTGGAATAGCAAGCCCAGAATTGCTGAAGCGTCTCCTGTTGAGGTATGGGAGCAAATTGGCGAACTAAGCGGATGCGATGTAAGAATTCGCAGTTTAGGAAAACAGGGCAAATATGATGCTGTTGTTAAAGCTCGCAAAGCGTGGAGCGACAAAACTACCAAGTTAAAAAATCAGTGGTTTTTGTGGGACAAAAATTATCAAGTGTTTCAAAGAGATACTATCGGTTTTTTTGAACAAGATAATTTGCACAAAGAGTTGCGGAGTGAAGTCAATTACCAGGCGGAACGAGTGGTTTTGATTGTCGAAAATGAACTTAATTTAATTTTTAAAGAATTACAGTCGATTGATATCGAAAAGATTGAATTTTGTATAGAATGCTTCGACCTCCACAGTCAATTGAGATTTAGAGAGCGACTGCAATCAATAGGTGGCGAGATTGTGTCGAAGTTTACAGAACCTCTAAAATATTTACCGGAGTCTTATGCGAAAACTTTTAAAGAAACGCTGAAAGAGCCTGTAGAAACTCTGGTTCATAAAAGTAAATTGGGAATCAGTTTGATCGATTTTGAAGAGTCTTGTAAGGTAATTGAATCGCTCGTAGATGATTTGATATTAGAAATTTTTGAGGAGCGTGTGAAACTGGCAATTCACACAGTTGAAAAAACGATAATGTTCTACAATAATTTTTTAGAAAAGCAGGCTCGGTACCAGCAAGAAACAGCCCAAGAGCGAGTGGCGGAAAAAGATTGGATGGAATACCAGCGGCAGCAACTCAAGAAAATTGAGCAGTATATTGAAGCAGTTATTGGTTAGTGGTTAGTGGTTAGTGGTTATTGGTTAGTAGTTATTGGTTATTGGTTAGTAGTTATTGGTTATTGGTTAGTAGTTATTGGTTATTGGTTATTGGTTATTGGTTATTGGTTAGTAGTTATTGGTTAGTAGTTATTGGTTATGGGTTATTAGAACGAACAACTAATAATTAACAAATAACCACTAACAACAGTCAACAGTCAACAGTCAACAGTCAACAGTCAACAGTCAACAAATTATTGATATTGACCGCCGATTTCGTAAACGATCGCGCCCAAAGATGCCAAACTAGCTAAAATCAGCATTCCAGCGGGCATAAACTTGCGAGTTTTGACCAGGCGTACAATAAAGACTACTGCTAAAACAGCGGAGATTGCTGCTGCTAATGTTAAACCCCAAGTTTGTCCCATGAGTTGGGCGCTGCCGGCAAAAATTAGCAGCGAACCGCTAATCAGACCCGAAATGAGGGAGGCTTGGCTTTTGGCCTTGATGTAACCTATGATGCCGCCAATCAGTGTCAAAACGCCGTAGCCGATCGCCGCTGTTGTACCTAAATTCATTTTTAATCCTCACAATTTTACTCTTTGCATCTAAGTTTATACAGCGAGACCTGCTATTTCGGTCACAAATTGTTAGAAAATTTATTAAATCCAGTCAAGATATCTAACTGTTATACAATTGCCCTTATGTCAGCCCTAACCTCTGGTGCGATCGCCCAAATCCGTTACCTCCAACGCCAAGCAGCATCCCTGCTGCTGTATCAATCAGTCCTCACAAGCCCCACAGCTCAAGCCTTTCTCGACTTGCTGCAAGCTCTCCACCACAGCGAAATCAGCGCTTTAGACTGTCAGGTGGCTTACGGCAACTGGTTCAAAGTTCAGGCCGCTCAAAATCTGAGTTGGAAAGATGCTCTGATTTGGGAAATTCTCAAAGACGAAAATCCCTTTTCACGCAAGGCTCAACAAACAGATTTTGCGAGTTTGCCGCCCGCTTTGGTAGAGGCCGCCCGACACGATTTACAAGTGCTGCAAAATATTTACGAATGCAGCAGCGAACAGTTGAGCAAGTGGGTGCGGGTAGCGGGTCAACTTGACGTAGTGCCTCCGATTTGGCATTCCGAAACTGTAGCAGAACCGGGCGATAAACCCCTGTACGGACAACTGGAAAAATGGTCTGCTGCTGCGGAATCTTTGGCAGAATATTACCGAAAGTTTGGTACTGGTTTATTTGCCGAATATCGCGCTTTTAGCTGGCGTTCTGGGCAGTTGGCGGGTATTTCGCATCCCGATCGCATAAATTTGAAAGAGTTGGTTTGCTGCGATTGGCAGCGCGATGCTCTGGTGAAAAATACGGAGTTTTTGCTGGCGGGTTATCCGGCTTTGCACGTCTTGCTCTACGGGAGTCGCGGTTCTGGTAAGTCTTCTTTGGTGAAGTCGCTGCTAAATGAATTTGGATCTCGCAATTTGCGGTTGATTGAAGTATCTAAATCGGATTTGCAAGATTTGCCGCTAATTGTTGAAAAGTTGCGGGGAGTTCCTCAAAAGTTTATTATTTTTGTCGATGACCTTTCTTTTGAGGAAGATGATGATGCTTTTAAATCCTTGAAAGTGGTTTTGGAAGGAAATGTCACCGCCCGCTCTCAAAATGTGGTAGTTTATGCCACATCTAACCGCAGGCATTTAATTCGAGAGTTTTTTGATGACAGGCCTCGCCCCCGCGACGGAGATGAAGTTCACGCTTGGGATACGGTGCAGGAAAAACTCTCATTTAGCGATCGCTTTGGCTTGACTTTAACTTTTGAACCGGCGGATCAAAACACTTATTTAAGCATTGTCCGACATCTGGCAAAACTTGCTGGAATCAAGCTCGCTGCTGAAGATTTGGAGCACCGCGCTAAGGAATGGGCAACTCGTCGCAACGGGCGATCGGGCAGGAGTGCGCGGCAGTTTGTTGATTTCCTGAAAGCAGATTTAGCGCTGTTTGACAAGTAGATCGTCTGTACTCGAAGGGCGGGTTGTTGCTGAGATATACGAGGCAATTCAGGCTCTGAATCAACCCGCCCGACGAGCGCCGCCTGGTGAAATTAAAAATCTTAATTTTTTCATAATTTTCTTGATAATAAATAACTGACAAAATTTGATATGATTGGCTAAACTTCCGCAAAAAGCTCCAGAGTCCGAACCCGTCGGGACTCCATGAATCCACCACTAAATAATGAGGAAAATCTCATGGGTTTATTTGACAAAATATCGCAGACTCGCCAACAAACGGACGTAACGTTAGGGCCTGCCGAAGCATTTGCGGCGATCGCCCTAATTGCTGTAGCAGCCGACGGTTACATCAATGACAGCGAAAGTAAAGCGATTAGCATGACGCTATCTCGGATGCAACTGTTCCGCAGCTATCCCGATGACGTGATGAGAAAAATGCTGGAACGGCTGCTGATGATCCTGCAACGACAAGGAGTCGAGGTACTGTTTAATGCGGCTTTGGTAACACTTCCCGACGAACTTAAAGAAACAGTTTTTGCTGTAACAACTGACATCGCTTTAGCAGATGGCGAAGTGTCGGAAGAAGAAGAACAACTGTTAAACGCTCTTTACAGTTCCTTGGGGCTTTCCGAAGAAATTGCACTCAAGATTATAGACGTGATGTTGATTAAGAACAAAGGTTAAGAAAGAAGGAAAAGATCAAAAACTTAGGAGTTTTGACTTAAACAATCCGGGATGCATCCTGACTTGAAAAACCCGGTTTCTTCGTGTATTTTTCGTAGAAACCGGGTTTCGACCAGCCCTGGTTAAGTTTTGTTCAAAAAAGACAAGATTTTTTCATCAAAACTCACAACTCAAAACAGCTTGAAATGCCTTTCACTTACAACCGCACTGTTCGCTTCCAAGATACCGATGCTGCTGGAGTCGTTTACTTTGCCAACGTTTTGGCGATGTGCCACGAAGCTTACGAGGAATCTCTAGCAGCATCGGGCATCAATCTCAAAGCGTTTTTTAGCAATCGGGAAGCAGCTTTGCCCGTAATTCATGCTACTGTAGATTTTTATCGTCCTATGTTTGCGGGCGATCGGCTGATAATTCAACTAACGCCCAAACAAATAGCTGGCGATGAATTTGAAATTGCCTATCAAGTATTTTCTGGGGAAGTTGCAGGAAAAAGCGCGGCTAAAGCTCTTACTAAGCACGTCTGCATCGATGCAGTAACGCGAACTAGAAAACAGCTATATGAAGACTTAATCCAGTGGTTGAGGCAATTTGAGAGTTAAGATTTTACTTGAGTTCAATATTTTATATAATAGCAGGAAATGACAGTCAAATTTCTGTTTAGTTTAAAAGTTCTTCTAACTTGTTTATATTAAGTATAGCCTTTTTCAGAAAGATGAGGTACTATGCGGCATAGGGCATAGGCCAAACCGGGCATAGGGCATACCTCACCACGCTTGATAACCGCTATAGTTCCACTTAATTAAACGTGAAATACAGACGAATCAAAAACGAGAAGCTCTAAGCATTCTTCCTGATGACTGATGACTAGCCTTCGGCTTCGCGAGCGGCTAAAATGACTAATGACTAATGACCAATGACTAATGACTTCTTCTTATGACAAATCGCAATTATGCCATCATCGGTACGGGAGCTTTAGGCGGATTCTACGGTGCTAAACTGCAAAAAGCAGGTTTAGAAGTGAATTTTTTGCTGCGTAGCGATTACCAGACAGTCAAAAAACAGGGTTTGATAATCGAGTCTCCCGAAGGCGACTTCACCCTCCCGCAAGTCCGCGCCTACCACGACGCGCGCAAAATGCCTCAGTGCGACGTAGTAATTGTAGCGCTGAAAACAACTCAAAATCACTTGTTGTCTAAAATATTGCCTCTTTTATTAAAGGATGACGGCGTTGTTTTAGTATTACAAAACGGACTAAATGCGGAACCACAAATTGCTAAAATTGTCGGTGCAGAAAGAGTGATTGGCGGGCTGTGTTTCCTGTGTTCTTATAAAATTGGGCCCGGTCATGTCTCCCACCTAGATTACGGTACTATTACCTTGGGCGAATATGCCCAAGACTACAAAGCCATCGGTATTACTGACAGATTGCACCAAATTGCTGAGGATTTTCAACGGGCTGAGATTCCCATAGAAATGAGCGAAGATTTACTATTGTCAAGGTGGAAAAAGCTGGTTTGGAATATTCCTTATAACGGGCTTTCTGTGATTTTAAATGCGAGAACTGACGAACTAATGGCTAATCCCGATACTTTAATTTTGGTTGAGAAAATTATGGCGGAAGTGATAGCGGCGGCTAAAAGTTGCGATCGTATTATTCCCGATAATTTTATCCCAAATATGCTGGAATATACTCACAAAATGAAGCCTTACCGCACCAGCATGAAAATCGATTACGATGAATCGCGGCCGCTGGAAGTAGAGGCGATTTTTGGCAATCCGATACGGGTAGCCGAAAAAACAGGTGTTAAGTTGCCACAAATAGAGGTACTTTACCGAATGTTGAAGTTTGTGGATGTTCAAAGGCAGGAAGCTGAGAGGAAGAGAAGGCTGTTAGATTTGTCGTAATTAGTCAGTTGACTGTTGACTGTTGTCAGGAGTCAGAAATAAGCATGGAAAATTCTGCCTTCTGCATTGATTGCGCCTAATAATTATTGATATTTGAGCCCAATTTCTTGCAATTGTTCTCGATTGATTTTGCCTTGAGAATTGCGCGGCAATTGTTCGACGATTACCCAATATTTCGGTCGCTTAAACTTGCTCAACTTATCTTCTATTGCCACTTGCAGATTTTTGACAGTAACTTCGGAATTAGCGGGAACATAAATCGCTGTCACGACTTGACCCCAATCTTTGTCTGGCAAGCCAATTACAGCAACATCGGCAACTAAATTAGTATTCTTAATTGCGGCTTCGACTTGGGCCGGAAATACGTTTTCTCCGCCGCTGATAATCTTGTCGCTGCTGCGTCCGACAATATTTAAACAGTTATTGCGATCGATAAATCCTAAATCGTCTAATTGAAAATATGGCAAATCGCCAAATTTTTCAGGATAATAACCCAAGGCTAAGGATTTAGCATTAACTGCAATATTTCCAATTTGATTGGAACACAAAATCTCACCTTGGGGAGTGCGAATAGTTATTTTGGCGTGGGGTAAAACTTGACCGGAACTGTTATTGCCCGCGAGAAAATCTTCGGGTTTGAGTGTAGCAATTTGTGAAGCGGTTTCTGTCATGCCGTAACAGGGTGCTAGTTTGATTTGATGGTTTCTAGCTGTTGCTAAAAGTTCCGGCCAAGCGGGAGCACCGCCCAAAAGTACGGCACGAAACCGAGACAACCAATTAGCTGTATCTGGGTTTTGCAGCAGCCGTTGCAGTTGAGTTGGAACTAAGGAAATGAAAAATTCTTCGGGTTCAATATCGGCTTTTTTGCCGGATTCTAGTGCTTTGAACGGCTGGATTACCAGTTGGCCGCCTGTGGTGAACGATCGCACAAACTGCATGAAACCGCTGACGTGGTATAATGGCAAAACGCAGAACGAGTTAATTTTTTCAAGTTGAAAATATTCTTGAAAACCTTGGACTGATGCGGTTAGTGTTTCCCAAGTGTGGATGGCAAAACGAATTTTTCCCGATGAACCGCCGGTGGGAATCATGATGTTATCAAAACCGTTTTTAGTCGGTGAATTGAATCCGGGCGAATGGAATTCGGGTGAATGGAATTCGGGTGAATGGAATTCGGGTGAATTGAATCCCGGCGAATGGAATTCGCGGCTATACAAACGAAGTCCGCCTTCGCGGACTGTAAGAGAGGGAAATATTTTTTTTAACTCAGCATTTTGTCCTAAAATTAGGTCGGGTTCGACTAAATCAAAGACTTGTTCCCATTCTTGTTTTACCCAGTTGGGATTGCAGAGAAAAATTGGGCATTTGGCGGCGCGGGCGCTGATGAAACTGGCAAGAAATTGCAGGGGTTCTGATTCTGCGATGCAAATTTTTGGGGGTATTTTTGGGGCGGGATTTTTGGTGATTTGTTGAAATTGCCGATCGACTATTCGGGCAAATTCGCCGCTGTCACAACCGACAAGCCAATTATTTGGCAATTCAAAGGGTAGATTCAGGATATTTACTGTGAATTTTTTTGCCATAGATGCTTTAACCAAGTGTCTTGATTGTCGTCGAACCAGCTATCGGTACCGAAGCCTAGGGCTCTATTATTTATAGACAATTCTGTTGCTAAATTTAAGGCGGCTTGTCTCCCCATTTTGGTTTCAAATACTGATGAGAAAACTGCGTCTATATTGTGAGTTTGACAAAAGTTTCGCAGTTGGGATGGAAAACCGCAAATCGCAGGTTTAATGACGAAAATTCCCCGCCAACCTTGGCTGTAGCATTCTTGGATGCGATCGAGGTTGGCTGCGGATTCGTCTAGGGCGAGATCCGTGGCATAAATAGCATTCAATTCTACCATTTCCTGAAACTGGGCGATCGGCAGCGGCTGTTCCAAAAATTCAATATCTGCCGCCAAGTCGGGAGTTGCTTTTACTTTGTCGCAAGCTTCCAGCCATTTTTGGGCCTCGGAATAGGTGAGTCCCCCATTAGCATCTAAGCGTAAAAGTGCTGTTTGGCGATCGGCCAAATCGTGCATTGATTCAATTAGCTGCTGAAAAATCTTTAATTCTTGTTCAATTGCAGCAACACCAATTTTCCATTTAAACGTGCGATGTCCCTCCAACCAAAGCATCGGTAAAACCTGCAAAGCTGTGTCACCAGCAGGCAATAAACCGCTGTACCGACTTAAATCTTCGCTTTTCTCCCCCCCTTGGCAAGGGGGGGTTGGGGGGGGTGGATTTTGCTCGTTTGATAGTGCTGACTCAAAGCCAAATTGACAAGCTGGTAATTCAGCAGAAATCGCAAAAATCATCTCTGATGAAATATTAGCAGGTAACTGGTGACAAAAATCTAAAGCTTGCTCAACACTTTCCGAACCAAACCAACTTAAAGGGGCAATTTCTCCCCAACCAATGCGATTTTTTTCATCAATAAGTCGCAGAATAATTCCTTCTCGAATATCCCAAATGCCGTGACTTGTTCGCAGCGGGCGCTTAAATTTTCGCTGATAGGTGCGAAACTCGAATTTATATAGCATTTACTTTTAGTTAATCATAAAATCGTCTCGATTTATCAATTGTAGGGTGTGCATTGCGCACCAGAGAATCACAAAATGTGCAGGTTGTTACATACATCTAAAGAATGTGCGCAGTGCGCACCCTACGAGAAGAATGTGCGCAACTTTTATTAATCATAAAATTGTCTCACAACTTCCACAAACTTATCAATGTTTTCAAAATGGATATTGTGACCAGCGTTTGGTATAATGTTGAGACTAGCGGCCGGACAAAAGCTGGCAATTTCTGCATTGATAGCTTGAAATTTTTCATCATATTCTCCCGCTAGCAAGAGGATGGGGATTTGATTTTGTGTTAGTTTTTCCCAAAGAGATGGTTGGTTGCCGATTCCCAGGTTGCGGAGGGATTTGGCTACTTCTAAGGGATTGTTTGCTAAGCGGCTTTCGATGAGTTGGTCGAATTTGGGAAATTTTTTTAAGGATTTGAATAAAGGGCGATCGTACCAGTTTAAAATAAAATCTTTAATGTTGCTATTTTCCAGTTTTTGTGCTAGTTGTAAATCGGATTGCAGTCTGTGCGATCGCTCTTTTTCACTCTTCAATCCCGGAGAAGCTGACTCTAACACGACTTTCTCGAATCTTTCAGGAAAATGTAATGTCATGTACAGCGCCAATCGCCCGCCCATTGAATAGCCCAACAACAAACATTTGTCTATTTGTAAATCATCTAATAAGTCTATCAAAGCTTGGGCTGTATTTGACATATTGTAGCAACTTTCGTCGCCGCTGACTCTGGTTTTTCCGTGACCGGGAAGGTCTACGGCCAGACAGCAATAATTTTGAGATAGCAAGGAAATGACGCTGCTAAAATCTTGATTGTTGCCCGTAAATCCGTGCAATAATAAAATTGTTAACTGATTTTTATTGCCAGTTAAGGAATAGTAAAATTGATAGTTTTTAAATCTTTCCATATACAATTTTTACTATAATTACCGGATTTACTGACATCTAATTTCCGCAGTGCCAACAGAGATGACTGCCTGAAAACGAGTGAGAAACTCCATACCAAGAAGACCGTCTATGCGGATATTTGGCGGTATATCGTGGGCAACTACGTCAAGATTTTCTATTACTTGACCCACGCAATTAAACCAAGATACGTTAATTACAGGAACATAGATTATTCCTTATTACTGCTATGTTATCAGGTATCGAGCCAGTATACTCTATTGCGACAGATTTTCCATTCCTTAATGAAAGCTTGCTGTAAATTTCATCGCGTTCTGTTGCATGGGCTAAAACTTCCCCTCGAATCACGTTTAATTCTTCATCTAATTCAGGATTGACAATGAGCACCCACTCATCAGGATATAGGCGAAAAATTTCTTCTAAGCTCAATATTTTGCTAATTTCTGTTTGCGTACTCATGATTTAATTCTCTTTTTTTACGATGTAATGTGAGGTAAGGATTGCTAAACTAAAGAAGATTTTGAGAAGTCGCCCAACTTTACCAACTCCGCCAACTCCCTCAACTTAGCAAACCATACCTCCATTTTACCGGAATTCTCGATCGCCCGAACTACAACACAAACCCCAGCGCCAGCAGCAATCCGCTCGAAAAATGCAGCGCGACTGCAATAAACTTACAGTTGCTGACCTTTGCCGGTTGGTCGTGATACTCTGCGACATGGCCAGAAAGGTCGATCGCAAAAAACAAACTCCCAAAAATCAACAGCGTCCAAATTGGAAACATTTGCAACGCCACAAACAGCACAGTCAAAGCATAAATGCTGCCGCACGACCACTGCAACAACAGCGCACCTTTTTTCGTACCCAACCGGACAATCGGTGATTTTTTCCCCGCCGCCAAATCGTCATCAACTTGATGAAAATGCGAACAAAATAAGATGATACTCGTAGTAATTCCCACGATTATCGAAGCAGCAAAATTAGTCGCAGACCAAGTTTGAGTTTGACTGTAATAAGCAGCAGCTAAAGCTAGAGGCCCGAAGGTAAAAAAGCAAATTATTTCGCCTAAACCCTGATAGCCCAAACGAAACGGAGGCCCTTGATAGGTATAGCCGAGGGCGCAAGACAAAACAATTAGCAAAATTACTGTTGGGTCTTTTTGCCACCAGGAAATAGCGCAGATTCCCGACACTCCAACGGCTAAAAATAAATTGGCAATCCAGAAAACTAAAGCTTTATTTCCGGTTAAGTTAACTACGGAATGCGCTTTATTTTTATCGATGCCTGTTTCCGAGTCAAATACATCATTACTGAGATTCAGCCATGCTATAATTAAAATGGCTGACATTAAAAATGTCGAAAAGATTGACGAATTAATCGTTTTAGTTTCGGCAAAAGCTATTGCAGTTCCTACTGAAATAGGAATCACCGCAACACTGTACATAGGCGGCTTGATTGCGGCCAGCCACAATTTACTATTTGGACGTTCAATTATCTTTGTTGTCATTACACAAACTTGATGCAATTGATAGCAGCTTGGTAATTTTACAATTTTATTGGTGAAGAATGTCTGCTCCCCATCCGCTTGAGTGCGCCTCCGGCATCCGTCGATCGCCTTTGTGGGTTCTGGCGCGCCCGAGAATGCCCGCCAGTCAACCTCTGCGGGGTCGATCGCAGGCGAAGCCCAGACTTAGCGGCTCAATCTTAAGTTTTATGTCTAAATGTTTCGGTCGATCGCGCGTTGGCGCAGACCTAGAACAGGATCGTCTGTTTTTTGCCCGCAGCCTGTCCAAACTGTCGGGAAACTCGAAAGGTCATGTTTTGCGATCGACCCAGACCGTGGTTAGATCGAAATAGGGTTTCTAGCGCCCTACGCTTGGGCTCAGAAGACCGGGCGCTTGAAACCGCGTCTATACAAACAAAACCCCAGCTCAGAGGGGTTGAAGAGTGGGCGGTTAAAATTACGCTATCTTCTTCAGTTCGCGGAGGCGGACTTCGTTTGATTTGACAAGAAGCGGTTTCAACCGCCGACTTATCAATCGCGCATTGGGTTCTAGCGGGACAAAACCGCACTCTTTCTGACAAATCTGCTATTCTCGATTTCATGACAGTAATACCGCACCGCCCTAATATTTTGCAAGACCGCAATCAACTGCATAAGTTTCTGTTAGATTGTCAGCAGTCTTTAACAGAAAAAGATCGAACAAAAATAGTTAGTATTTCTCAGGAGATTTCCCCCGTCGATCCGCTAGCGGTACTGCAAGAAATTGCCGCACCCGACGGCAGACATTTTTATTTTGAAAAAAGAGACCCTCTTGGAGACAATAGTTTTGCCATCGCCGCCCTAGATTCCACCATCCATTTCACAGCAGCGGGAAGCGATCGATTTACCCTCACTCAAAATTTTATTCAATCTTGTCTTGCTCGAACAATTACCATCGGTACAGAACGCTTGCCCTTCAGCGGGCCTCACTTTTTTTGTAGCTTTGCTTTTTTCGATGAAAATTTCGCCACCAATTCTTATTTTCCACCGGCCACCATATTTTTACCAAAATGGCAAATTACTAGCCTAAAAGATAGCTGTACGCTAGTCGCGAATACCATCATCAGCCGAGATATAAATATTAAAGATATTGCCAAAAAACTTTGGTTAGAAATTGACAAAATTGCCTCTCTAAAATTTATTAAAAAACCTAGCAATAGCAACCTTCCAATATCTTTAAAACAAATTCCTGTAAATGATGCGGCTCAATTCAAAACATCTGTAAAATCTGCCTTAGAATCGATCGACTCTAAATATTTCAGTAAACTTGTGTTGTCTCAAGCCATAAATGTCATTTCTCCAACACCTTTTAATTTAATAGATTCCTTAAACAACTTGCGCCTTTCCTATCCAGGTTGCTACGTATTTTCCACCAGTAACGGCAAAGGTCAGCAATTTATCGGTGCCAGTCCCGAACGGTTAATCAGCATTTACAACAATCAGTTAGTAACATATGCCTTAGCCGGTTCTGCGCCAAGGGGAAAAACAGAGGTGGAAGATGCGGATTTAGGCAAAGGTTTACTGAACAGCGAAAAGGATATTAGAGAACATCAAGTTGTGATTGATTTTATAGTCGATCGCTTTTTGACTCTGGGTATAAATCCCGACTTTTCCCCGCTGCCGAAACTGCTGAAACTGTCAAATATTCAGCATTTGTGGACACCAATCACTGCTCGAATTCCCGTAGATATTCACTTGTTAAAAATTTTAGCACAACTGCATCCAACACCAGCGGTGGCAGGCCTGCCGAGGGATATTTCCCTACAGCAAATTCGCGCTTGCGAAAGCTACGATCGCTCTTTGTATGCAGCAGCCCTGGGCTGGATCGATCGCAGCGGTAACGGCGAATTTGCCGTGGGCATCCGATCGGCATTAATCGACGGATCTCGCGCTATACTCTATGCTGGCGCTGGTATTGTAGCAGGTTCGGAGCCGGAAAAAGAACTAGCAGAAATTCAACTGAAATTACAAGCACTTTTAAACGCTTTAGTTTAGGAATATAGCCTTTCAAGCTCTCATATGAGGTACTATCCGGCATAGGGCATAGGGCATAGGGCATAGGGCATAGGGCATAGGGCATAGGGCATAGGGCATACCTCACCGCGCTTGAGAACCGCTATATCTCATAAAAATACCATCGATCGCCAAAACAACAAAATGCTTGACTTTCGGAACACAAACACCCTCTGGGCTTCCATAATAGCCGAGACTTTGCAGCGACTGAAACTAACAACAGCCGTAATTTGTCCCGGTTCGCGATCGGCACCGCTAACAATAGCCTTCGCCCAAAATAATCAAATAGAAACTATCCCCATACTCGACGAGCGATCGGCAAGTTTTTTTGCATTAGGAATAGCCAAAAAATCCGGTGTACCAACCGCACTAATTTGTACCTCTGGAACCGCTGCAGCCAACTTTTTCCCTGCGATAATAGAAGCAAGAGAAAGCCGAATTCCGCTGCTAATTTTCACAGCAGACAGACCTCCCGAACTCCGCGACTGTCACGCCGGACAAGCCATAGATCAAGTGAAAATCTACGGCAATTATCCCAACTGGCAAGCCGAATTAGCAATCCCTTCAGCAGAATTAGGAATGCTAGGCTATCTGCGACAGACAGTAATGTATGCGATCGAGCGATCGCAATTTCCCACACCAGGCCCAGTCCACCTCAACATCCCCTTTCGCGATCCGCTGGTACCCGTTCCAGATCCTGCGGTACAATCCTTAGAAACACAATTTGATATCGAATATTTTTTTGCAGGATTAGAACCCATTATTGCAGGAGAAACCTCTACCCCCCCCAGCCCCCCCTTGTTAAGGGGGGGGGCAGGAATTACAGTAGAACAATGGCAGAAGTGTAGCAGAGGGATAATTATTGCTGGAGTTGCACAGCCTCAGAATCCAGAAAAGTATTGTAGCGCGATCGGCCGAATTTCCCAACTACTAAACTGGCCAGTTTTAGCAGAAGGATTATCGCCCTTAAGAAACCGCGCCCAACTCAACCCTCATCTAATTTCCACCTACGATACAATCCTGCGAAACCGCGAACTAGCAGAAAAATTAAGACCAGAAATCGCCATTCAAATCGGAGACTTACCCACAAGCAAAGAACTGCGAAACTGGCTAGACAAAACCCAACCCAAACGCTACATAATCGACCCCGCCCACCACAACTTCGATCCCCTACACGGCCCAACAATTCACCTGCGAACCTCCGTAGAAAACCTAGCAACTAATCTCGCAACTAAATTAACTCCAGTCCCCCCCCTTACCAAGGGGGGGTTAGGGGGGGATCGAACAGGCAAAAACTCCCCTCCAGACTCTCCAGTCCCCCCCCTTACCAAGGGGGGGTTAGGGGGGGATCGAACAGGCAAAAACTCCCCTCCAGACTGTCCAGTCCCCCCCCTTACCAAGGGGGGGTTAGGGGGGGTTCAAACCTCGCCATCAAACCAATACCTCCAACTTTGGCGCAACACCGAAATCCAAGTCAGACAAACAATAGACCAAAAAATATCAGAAATTAACAACATAATCGAACCCAAAGTTTCCTGGCTGCTTTCCCAAATTTTGCCGCTTGGAACACCGATATTTATTGCTAACAGTATGCCCGTGCGAGATGTCGAATTTTTCTGGAAGCCGAACAACTTAGAAATAAAACCATTTGTCAATCGCGGCGCTAACGGCATCGACGGCACACTGTCAACAGCTTTGGGAGTAGCCCACCGCAATCAAAGCAGCATATTGCTAACAGGCGATTTAGCACTTTTGCACGATACAAACGGTTTTTTAATTAAAAATAAATTTGTCGGTCATCTGACAATTGTTTTAATTAATAATAACGGCGGCGGAATTTTTGAAATGTTGCCCGTTGCCAAATTTGACCCGCCCTTTGAAGAGTTTTTTGCCACGCCGCAGGATATCAATTTTGCTCAGTTGTGTGCAACTTACGGCGTGGAACACGAGATAATCGACGATTGGGAGCAGTTAAAAGAAAAATTGTTGGCGCTGCCAAATAACGGGATTCGGGTCTTAGAATTGCTCACAAACAGGCGTACAGATGCTAAATGGCGGCAAGACAATCTCGGTAAATTTGCTAAAGGTTCGTAGTGAGGACTTTAGTCCTTTATTTAAGCATTTAAGGACTAAAGTTCTCACTACGAACCTATTATGAACACTATTTAAACTGCTGGTTGAGCTAGCAGCGGATCTAATTCTCCATCTCTATCAAGTTTGTGAATGTCATCGCAGCCGCCGAGGTGTTGGTTGTTAACAAAGATTTGGGGGACGCTGCGCTTTCCGTTGGCGCGTAGGGCCATTGCATTTCTGGCTGCTTCATCGCCGTCTATTTTGTATTCGGTGTAATTTACGCCTTTCCACCACAGCAAGGTTTTTGCCCGGATGCAGTAGGGACAGGTTTGCCAAGTGTAAATTTCTACATTGGCTTTGATGCGATCGGGCGATCGGCCCAAAATGGGATTGAGAAAATCAAGCATTTTCGGTACTGGGGTAAAAATTAAACTGATTGACAGATTAAATCATTTTAGCGAAACGCCATCGATCCCGCGTCCTACCAAAGGTTAGCCTGCTATGGAATTGCCCGCACCACCTTTGGCGCTGTGATTCGCGTCACACATTGACTAAACTCGGATCACTTACGTACACCCCAAATAATCACCTTCGGAACCTCATTAATATCACTGATCTTTTGAGGAAACCAGAGCATGATTAATATATCGAATTCAACCGCACTGCCATGAACTGCTTACAACTCCTCCCCGGCGCTATCTCTGAAATCATCGCTTCTGTCAGCGACACGGGCGTTTTAACTTTAGCCGATCGCTACGGTTTGATGGCCGCTACTTTGGACGAGTCCCTCAATGACGAAGATAGAGGCTGTGTCAACCGCCTGCTGCGGGCAGTGCTCAGAGGCAGGGTAAGAATCGTGAACGAACTTTCAGCAGCAATGTAAGGTGAGTCAGCGGTAGATAAAGATGGCGAAATTGGTTGGCAGCCGATCGCCCGCCGGAGTCCCTGAGACTTGATATAACGGCGACTTGAATTCGATTTAAAGTTTTCTCCTCTAACAAAACAACGGTTTTTTCGATGTGCAGCCTGTAACGGGCTGCTTTTTTTTGGACTGGTGGGCGGGTTATCAGAAACCGGGTTTTTTACGAAAAACCCGGTTTCTTAAGTCCCTGTGCGTTTTTCGGTACTTCCAAGTCCTCTAATCGCCGATTTTGATGTCGTACTGGCGGCAGAGGGCGACCAGTTTTTGTTGGAAGCGATCGCGCACACTGTCGGGAGAGACAATGACGCAATCTTCCCCGTACCGCAGCACATCTCGAAACAGCCAGAATATACTAGATACCCGCTTCACCACATGACGCACGTCTCCCACCATTTCATTTGCCACATCTTCATCCGGCTTGGATTCATAGTTGTCAGCCAATCCTTTTAAAAAGTGTAAGTGTACTTTGATGTAATCTATGCTTTCGCGCCAATCTTCACTGGCCGGTAGCAAGTTGACAATCTTGTCCAAGCGCAAACACCGATTGTGAGCTAATTCCGGGATTTCTCTAGGGTTAGCATCATCGCACCAGATTTCTAGGTACAAGCGCTTGTCGTAAAGGCGAATTTTGGCACTGCGGGCAGTAAATTCGCTCACTTTGTCTTGGCGTGACTGGTAAAACAGCCTGAACGGTTGGTCGTTGTCAATCAGTTGATTGAGTCGCAGCCGCCACGCTTCAGCAGTTTGGTTGACCTGTTCGAGTAATTCTTGGCGGATGGGAGGTTCCAGATTGCCTTTGTCTAAGAGTAAGGCCAGTACAATCTGGGCCGCTTCCACTTCGCCGGAGTCGTTCAGGAATTTGGCAGCTTTGCTCAAAGATTGCGCTTGCACAGAGTTGAGCGTGAAAGGTTCACCAACTTCTATTCGGTGTTGGGCGATCGCCACCAATAACCCGGATACGCTGGGGGATTTGCCCCAGAAGATGCCGAGGCGAAGGGCGATCGCCTCTAGCTGTTCCTTGGTTCCCGATGGAATCGAAAGTGTAATTGTCTCTTTTTTGCGAGGCATCAATAAAATTGTAAGTACATACTTGACATATGAGGTTTTAAGTGCCACTATCAATATTAGTGTAAATGCAGTCCCCTGTCACGCACTTAAAACCTCAAAAAAATCTGCCATGAATCCACCGATGCCCAATCTTTGGCGCATCAGGAGGTTTGATGAGACTTATGTTAATGACTAAAAACTCGCACCAATGGTGCGAAAAATTGGTTGCATTCATCGTCAGATGGTTTTAGAAAAGATTGAGAACGAGAATTTTATATCTGCATGACTCGCCCGTAAGAAATTGAGTGATTTTTTTAATATCAAATGAACCGATTTGGACGAAAAGATGTCACGAAAAAGTCTGCTTTTTGACGAAGAAACAACAACTTTAGACGATCGCTATTTTGCAGAAGTTCGTCCCCGGCTGTACGAACTGCATAGCAAACACTCACAGTACGGCAGTCGCCAAGGACGCACCCTCGCCGAACATCTCGATTCAGCTTGTCAGTTCGTCCTGACTGTTAGCAAACTTGCGGGAGTTCCCGACGAAAAACGCGCTTGCATTTTGGCCGCGACTGCCGTTCACGATTTGAATAAGCTGGCAGACGACGGACGCAATGTTAAAACTTTAGCCCGCGATCGCACCTTTCTGCAAGAACAACTCGATCGCGCCTGCGTTGCCCAATTCGCCCAAACTGACGAACAACTCGAACTCATCCGCCGCCTGATAGAACGCCATTCTGGACACAGCGCCAGCGATGGAACCCGCTTTTTGCCGGAAGACCCCAATATCAAACGTTGGGCCGCGATGTTGATTGGGGGTGACTTATTCGACTTGGGAATTGAAGAACACAAACGCATTGCCAAAGTCGAAACCGAGTTAACAGTTGCGTTGCAGCGTCCCAGTAAATTGTTTCATGTCAGTCTTTCCGAAGACCGAGGTTATCTGACTTCGCTGTTGCTGTCAGCTTGCGAAGAGGTTTTGCACGATCGCAATTTGCATACTCTCGCGATCGATCCCAACGGTCAAATTTTTGTCGGAGAAGCCTTTCCCGACGGCGATTTGAGCTTAATCATTGCTAAAAAATGGCAAAAAAAGATCGATCGCGTCTTTAGCAGCAACGTCGAACAACTCGTTAATGCCACCAAAGACGGCATCAAAATCGACCCGCAAGCCATTCAACAAAACCCCGAAGCAACCTTAGATGAAGTAGATAAATTACTGGCAAAAAAAGCCAGCGGTTACAAAGCTGAAAAAGTCACCAAAGACATTGAAAAGTACGGCGGCGATGCTGGAGAAACCGCCGTTAATGCTGCCGCCGCAGTCGGCTTGCATCCAGTATCAACTGCCGAGGAATTCGCCATCTCCGAGGGACTAAAAACCGCTTATCTCAGCTATCGTGCCGCCGAACTCAGTCCCAAGGATGTTTGGGATCGAATTGCCGTACAAGTCGGGCTTTCTCCCGAACAGCGGGCAGCATTGGAACCGTTTAACGCGCAGTACGGACGCTGTTTGTTTGCGGCAAAATCCATCGAGGGCGATCGCGAACAGATGCTAGCAAAGGTATTTGCTGCCTTAGAAGACTCATTTCAATTGCGTCCAACAGCAGAAGTAGAAGTCTCCGCAGAATTGGTGAATGCAGTTCGACAATTGCTTAACTTTTCTACACCCGCAAACTCGCAAGGTTTTAACGAACTAACAGCATATATTGAAGCCAACCCGCGCCAGCGATGTTCCTTGGGCATAACATCGCTGCAAGTCGGCGAATTGAGTTCGCCAAAAATGCCGCCGGGAACCAAAGTACAAGCTTTTTCCAACCGCCTTCCCGGTGGTATGATTGCCGAACCCAAGCGCAGGGCTGACAACTTATCAGCGCTTGGTTATCAGTTAATGGCAGTTGGTGCAAACTTTCCAAATGCAGTCAAACAAGACCCGCTTTATCTGCACTTTGCCCTGCCCAAAGGTTCGAGTGTGGAACTCAGAACAATTTGGCAAAACTTTCTGAAAAACACCGCAGCCAAGAACGAAGACGGCACAGTAACAGTTGATGAACTGCAACTTTACCGGGAAAATCGGCTAGTTTTTCAATCCAATAAAATGGTTGGGTTAGCACTGCCAAAACGTCCTGAATTTATCAACTCCACGGTGACAATTCCCGTACTTTGGGGAGAAGTCAATAACTCTGTGGCGTTGCTGAAATCGCTCAGGCTGGCATTGGAAATGAGTTTAGCCTTAGATTTGGGTTTTCCCTTTGTTTTAAGTGCGAATCTGGAAGTCGAACCAACTTGGGATTTTTTCGCCAAAGTTGATGGCATTCCATCATCATTGCAGCCGCTATTGAGTAACGGTCAGTATCGGCGGGATGGTCATTTTTCCGAAAAAGAACGATGTGCAGTAGTAACGGCAGAAAAAGTTTTAGAACGGCTGCGCTGTATTGGTAAACTAACAATTTCTGTAGCAAGTCTGAAGAAAAAAGATGATTGTCTGTACGACTTAGTGCGGGCATCAACTCGTCCTCTCAGCTTGTATTACGTCTTGCTGCGCTGGATTTTGCGAGAACAAGATGACCCCAATTTGGAGGCAATTTGGTCTCGCATTCGAGAACCTTTGAATACTTTATTGGAGAGTTTGATGTCAGAAGAACACGATCGCGTTTCTAGCTATCTCAAGCAAGCCGCACATATTGCCGAATTTGCCAGACTGCGGGGAAGTTCCTTTCGCCGGACTGCCCAAACTGAGCCGTTTTCGGAGTTTATCAAAGCCGTGCGATCGCGCAAATCTCACATGGATTGGGACACGATATTTGCCGCCCTCGCCCAGCAATATCACAACCGTCTCGATCGCATTCGCGAACATGGTGTGGGTGCGACAAAATACGAACAAATCAAGCAGTTCTATCAAGTTTTGAAACAACTGTTTGAGGAGGTTTATCACTCGCGTCCCGAAAGGCTATTAACTGATAGCAAAACTCTTGAAGCTGCCTATTTGTTCTTTTTGCAAGAAGCCCGTCAAGAATTGAAAGCTGAAACCGAAAAAAAGTCTGCAACCACATCTACAACCACATCTGAAAAAAATTAGGAGAGTTCAAAATGTCGATCGCAAAATTGCAACCATTCCTCGCCCCCAGCTACGAAAACTTTCCCAAAGGCCGCACCATTGGTATGGTTGTCCTTCGCACAACGCAATCGGAAACCATTTTCCGCACGGAAGGAACGGGCGAACCCATGTGCAGCGAATACGTGCAAGCTGGGATTGAAGATACCGAATCGATTCCTCGGTTAGTGATGACAAAACGCAAACAAGTTGCACCAGAAAGGCGGAAAGGACGCGAATTTTTGCGATCGCACAATCTCCTTCATACCGCGAAAACCAATGAACTTTGTGCTCTCAATACCAATGCGCCTTGTGAAATGTGCGTTGATTGCTTCCTCTACGGCTTCGCGGCGGGTGGAGAAGGGGCGCAAAAAAGCCGAGTTTGGACAGAAGATGCGTTTAGCGTACTGCATTCTACAGAACTGATTGGCGATCGCACGATCAATGCTATTTTTGAAACCGGAACTATGCGCGATGAAAAAGGTAACGCTTCGACGGCACTAAACACTAGCGAATATATCAAACCAGGAGTTCATTTCCTCGATATTCTCACCCTCAAAGATGTCACCGCAGACGAACTGCGCTACACCCTAGGCAACATTTTGCTAACCACTCGTTACGGCGCTGTTTCCAGCCGCGTCGGACGCATGGACAATCAAATTCTCGGTGTCTTTGGCGGCATTGCGGAATTGCCCAGTTCTCTGGAATTGGTACAAGGAGTTTACGACAAACTGAAAGCCAAAAATACCGCCCTTGAACATCCTTTAAAAACTCAATCTTTAGTGGATGCAACTCAGGAAATTATCAGCACTTGGACAAACAAACGAGGTGTTTCTATGCAGTTGTCCGCCGCCGAACGTGACGCGCTGATTGCGGATGTCGATCGCCATTGGTCGTTACCCGAACAAGAAACTTTTCTCAAACGCCTCGATGAATCCTATGCACCCTGGCGGAAGGTGAAAAGTGAAAACAAGAAAAAGGGAAAAAATAAGGATTAAAGAAGAGTAATTTCTATAGTCCTGGACGCAAGGGTAGCCAGAAACCGGGTTTTTTATCTAATCTTGTAGCTACAGCGAATAATTTTTGTAAAAAACCCGGTTTCTTTGGTATTTATGCCTCTAGGAATATTGAAATCATCTGCGTTAATCTACGTTAATCTGCGGTTTTCCTGTTGTATCAAAGATTTATGCAATTAAAGTCTACTTTTCAATCCGCAAGCTACGTTCCTCAATGAATCTCAACCATGACGCAATTAGAACTTGCTTTAAATTTTTCCACTGACAAGATTTCCTATTCAACTGCACGGTTAATCGAACTGTGGTGCGCCGAACCCGTGTTCTTTGCCTCGCGAGAACTTTCTGATACTTATTATACCGAAAGTGCGATCGGCAATTATGCCCTAGCCTACGCTTTGGGTTGGGCGCGATCGCCCTATCGACTCACGGGACAAGACACCGGAAGACCCCGATATATTGAGGATTTAACACCGCTTTCCGGTCAAAGCTACATCCTCCCCGCGTGGCCCGCAAACGGCACTGTATCCTTGCGATTTGAGCGGTTTAACGCCCTTTCTGACTCCTATTGGTATGCGATGACGAACAATCGCGTGGCAACAGCGCGGGAAGATGTACCACTGAGTCGATCGGGCAAAAAACCCAGTACCTACCGCCCCAGCAACTTCCCCCAAACCGGGCGATTGCGGATGATTGAACGGGGAAATCGGTTTCAAACATTGGTATTTGGCGATCGCGAATTACCCGAATACATCCGCGTCGGCAAATTCACCAGCAAAGTCCGCGTTGAAATCGTTAAAAAATTCGATGTTGTGCAACTTCCGAGGGGCGATTATCGCTGCAATACCTATCTCAGCGCCGCCGACTTGCCTGCTAATATCGAACTCCTAGCTTTCGACTTAATTTCGATGCCGCCCGCCTCGTTATTGAAGAACCTTTCCTTTCGCGGTGAGGCGCTGCAAGCTGGCGATTTCATTCTCCCAGCCAACCTTGAATTTTGCGGTCAAAATCACAATGGATAATCTAAAAATTCAACTCGAACCAGCCAGCATTTCTGCTTGTGATAAATTGCAGCCACAACTGGAATTTATGGGACAAGCCTTGCAGCATCAAGTCGATGTTTATGAAGCCTCAGAAAATCATGACATCATTCTCGACACCGCGCCGACTGGAACGGGAAAAACAAAAGCAGGATTGAGTGTTTCGCTGCACAATCCTCAACGAAATGCGATCTATATCGCGCCGACAAATGCCTTGATTGACCAACAAACAAAAACAGCAGAAGAGTTTGTTTGTAAAGCAAATTTGCCGCATCTCGTCAAAGCAGCTTCTGCTAAGCAAGTCAATTCGTGGTCAGAAGATTTAGTGGGGAAACGTTCTGGAGAAAAAATCTATAACGTTTTGCGAGAACCTGCGACAATCTTTCCTGAATGTGGTGGCGGTAGACCGATTTTGTTGGTGACGAACCCGGATATTTTCTACTACGCGACGTTTTTTGCATACAATAAGCTCGATCGCAGCAACATTGCCAGTGAATTTTACAGCAGTTTCTCAACAGTAATTTTCGATGAATTTCACCTTTACGATGCCAAACAGTTAGTCAGCTTGTTTTTCTATCTCGCCTTATCCAAAGAGTTCGGTTATTTTCAGCAGAACCGAAAAATTGTACTCTTGACGGCAACGCCTGAACCTGCTTGCGAAGAAGCGTTAAATGTTTTAGGAAAAAACGGTGTCAGAATTTATCGAACTGACAGCAAAAATCAAATCGATCGCCTACTTCCTTCTCAAACTCAAGTCAATCTCGAAATTCGCAAGCAGCCGGAAAAAGACAATCTGATTGCGGAAATTGTCGAAGAAGTGGTGCGGCGGCTGCGCGAATTTCCTGACGAAAATGGGGCGGTAATCCTGGATGCCAAGGATACATTAGGGCGCATTTCCGATGGACTGCGCGATCGCAGATTTGCCGATTTCTGCGGGCGGATTACAGGCGATACACCCAAGGAAGAACGCCCGCAGGCTGCCCAAAAACAAGTGATTCTGGCTACCAGTACCGTCGATGTGGGCTTCAACTTTGAACGGGATAATCCGCCATCCAGACAGAATCTCGATTGGTTGATTTTTTCAACGCGCGATCGCTTTTCATTTTGGCAGCGAATCGGGCGTGTAGGACGGGTTTTGGGGAAAACGCAAACCGATATTCCTTCAGATGCGATCGCCTATTTGCCCGATCGGGCGTGGGAACAAGGAATCGCACAACTTGACTGTAGCGGCGGGCGCAATTCCCTAACAGAAATGTTAGCAAGTTTAGACTGCATGAAACGTCCGTTTCTAGAAATTTATTGGCGGTCTGAAGCATTTCTAGAAATTGCCAAACCCTTACTCGAACTAGAAATTTTGCTGGACAATTTGCCCGAAGCCAGTTTAGTCACCCAGCTTTATCAAACCCTGCAAATTGTGTTAGGAGGTAAGCGAGATTGGAGTTATTACCGCCAGCGGATGAAAGTATTGCAAGGGGCGGAAAATGTAGCTAAATCTACAATCAAACAAATTCAAAAAGAGTGGCAATACGTTAAAGGCGGTCAAAACTGCGTCAAGAGTTTTATGCAAGCCAACTATCCCGAAGATTGGGAAGAAATTAAAGCTGGGAGAAGTGCGATCGAATCAATTGAGGACAAGATTTGCAAAAACCCAAAAGTCGCCGAAGAGTTGAAAGAGTATGCAACCATTCTCAAAGCCAGCTATGCGCCGCTGTTTAAATTCCGAGAAAGCTTGTTTGAAAATGTCAAAATTTACGATCCGCACAACTTCTTACTCGATGAAGTCGGCGAAACCAATCTCGATCCGATTCACCTGCTGAGATTTTATGAATTTGCCTCCGATGACAATGGAATTGTACTTACCCATCGCGCCGCCCAAACCTACGGACTCAAATTCGCCTTGCAAGTTGCAGATTTAGAAGATTTTTCTAACAACTATCTCTGCAAACTGTATGCTTTTAAGAATTGTACGATCGAACGCACTATCAGCGATATCGTTCGTCCCACAGCGCTAATTTCCCAGCTTTCACCGCCCTTAATGCCCGGTGTTATTGTCCGAGAACACCGGAAAAATCGCTGGGCAATTCTCAAACTCAGGAAACAAGGAGTCCAATGCTATCCAATTACAGTCAAAGATAGCTTTGGTGCCGAAAAAGAGTATACATTTTTTCCAAGCTTATCGGGCATTTTGGCGATCGCCTCCGCTGGCATTGCCTTAAAATGTCCTGACAATCAAGAATTCTGGGTAATTTAAACTATGCCGCACAGCCTGATCCTTAACCTCCTCCCCCTCTCCCCAATATCCCCCGGATACCTAACGGGAAGACACCTGCACGCCCTCTTTCTCACCCTCGTGAGCTCCGTTGACAAAGAACTTGGCAACTACCTGCACGAAGCTGCAGCAGATAAAGCCTTCACCCTCAGCCCTTTACAAACTAAAAAATGCCCTTTCAAAAAACACCATTCCTTGCAATGGGAACACTCACAACCCATTCCCGAACATACCCTTTGTTGGTGGCGAATTACTCTTCTTGATGACTCTCTATTTGGTAAATTAACTCAGCTTTGGCTGAATCTTAATCCCTCAAAACCGTGGCATCTGGGCCCTACTGATTTGTTGATTACTAAGATTTTGGGAACGCCACAAGTAGATATGCCTTGGGCTAATGCTTGCGATTACTCTCAATTGTACGATCGCGCTTCTGACACTAATCGAGCGATCGCCTTTAGCCTCGCTACTCCAACATCTTTTCGTCAAGGGAAATTTGATTCAGTTTTGCCCACGAGAGAATGCGTTTTTAACAGGCTTCTCACTCGCTGGAACAAGTACAGCGGTATTGAGATTTCTCCGCTGTCGCTCGATGCACTTTTTCCGAGTTTTGTCAATATCAAAACAGAAGTTACGAGTAATTATCACAGCAATTTTATCGGAGTTGTTGGGGAAGTTACTTATCGAATTTTGGGAGATGTGGAACCGTTGGCTATTAAACAAATTAATGCTTTGGCTGATTTTTCCTTGTACTGCGGGTTGGGGAGAAAAACACCGATGGGCATGGGTATGACGCGCCGAATTTTTGTTAAGAATTCTCAAGATTGAAGCAGAAACCAATAGGGTGAAGTCAACGTTTTAGTTAGGTTCGTCATTGCTTTGCGAGGACGATCGCAATGACAAATAAGAATTTTAAGCACAAATTATTGAGATTATGAATGATACTGATGATTACATTTCGATCGCATCTTTGAACCAATACTCCTACTGCGCCCACCGCTGCTGGCGGATGTTTTGCGCGGGGGAATTTGCGGAAAATCAGTATACCGTAGAAGGGACGAGTTTGCACGAGCGGGTTCACACTATGGGAGAACTTAATCGCGATGAAACTTGGCAAGTTCGGGCGATTTGGCTGAAGTCGGAACGCTACAGGCTGATTGGTAAGTCGGATTTGATTGAATCGGAGAATGGCGAGATTTATCCGGTTGAATACAAGCGCGGTAAGAAGGGGGAATGGGATAATGACGAGTTGCAAGTGTGCGCGCAAGCTTTGTGTTTGGAAGAGATGACGGGGAAAACAATTCAAACCGGATACGTCTATTACGCGCAGTCGCACCAGCGGCAAAAAGTCGAGATTTCTGAGGATTTGAGACAGGAGGCTGTGGTGACTATTTCGGCTATTCAAATTTTGTTGGGAACTGGCAAAATGCCGCCTGCAAATTACAGTAAACGCTGTCAGGGATGCAGTTTGTACGCTCAATGTTTGCCGCAGGTGAGTAACAAGATTCTTCGCTATCAAGAAGCCAGCTAAGTTGATAAATTTCAGTTTGTTTTAACTGAAAAGTTGGATCGATTTTAATTGGGTATTTCGGGTGGGGAATGCCGGGTTTATTTCAATTGTTGGCGAGTGTTAGAACCGACTCGATCTATGAAACTGGGGTTGATATCAAATCCGGTAGCATCGGAATGACTCAGATATATATTCTCGGACTCTGTGTACTCTGCGGTTAAATCATTCCAATCCAAACGGAAACGATATGAAACCCCTGGCGGACTTGCGGACTAGCCAAGCATCCCCTGGCGGACTGGCTCACAAATCAAAAGACAACTAATATATAACTTGAGGACTCAAAGATGGGAACACTTTACATCAATCAAGAAGACGCTTTTATCGGCAAAGTTGACGAACGCATTGTGGTAAAATGCAATAATAAAATATTGCAAGAAGTGCCTTTAATTCATTTAGATGCAATTGTTATTTTGGGACGGGCTACTGTTTCCCCAGCGGCGATTGCAGAACTTCTCAAACACAAAGTTTCCTTGACTTTTATCTCGGAGATGGGCGAATATCTCGGCACGCTAGAACCGGAATTAACCAAAAACATTTTCGTCCGCGATGCTCAATGGAAAGCTGCGGGAGAAACTCCTCAAGCTATTCACGCTGTTCGCGGATTTATTCGAGGTAAGCTGAAAAATTACCGCTACAGTTTGTACAAAACTCAAGGTCATTATTCGGAACTAAATTTGCAACCAGCGATGACTGTAATTCAGCATGTTATCAACAAGCTGAACAAGGTTGATAATATAAATTCTCTGCGCGGGCTGGAAGGTGCGGGAAGTGCAGCTTATTTTGGAGTTTTCAATCAACTAATTCGCGCTGAGGGATTTGTTTTTAAACCCCGACACAGGCCGGCGATAGATTCAGTAAATTCTTTGATGAATTTCGGTTACACTCTCTTGCGTCGCGATGTGCAAAGTGCGATCAATATTGTTGGTTTCGATCCTTATTTAGGATACCTCCACGTTCAGCGCTACGGCCGCGTTGGACTGGCTTTTGATTTGATGGAGGAATTTCGGGCTTTAGTTGTCGATAGCGTGATTTTAAATGCTATCAACAATCGGATATTGACTCCCAATGATTTTACTGTAGAACCTCTGAGCAATGTGGTGCGACTCTCAGAAGGTGGGCGCAAAGAATTTCTGAAGCTGTATGAAAAGAAAAAACAGTCAGAGTTCAAGCATCCTGTTGTGGGGCGCAAGTGCACTTATCGCGAAGCTTTTGAAATTCAAGCGCGACTGTTGGCGAAATATCTGATGGGCGAAATCGACCAATATCCACCTTTAGTTTTGAAATAATTATGCACATTCTGATTTCTTACGATATCCCGGAAGATAAGCGGCGGACTAAAGTTCACAAAATTCTCAAATCCTACGGGCAGTGGATGCAGTACAGTGTGTTTGAGTGTGCGGATTTGAGCGAAACGCAGTATGCTAAGTTGCGATCGCGCTTGGCTAAATTCATCAAGCCTCCAGAGGACAGTATCCTATTTTTTCCGTTGTGCGCTTGCTGTCAAGGTAAAATTGAGCGCATTGGTGGGGTAGTTCCGATCGATCGAACTATTTTCTTTGCATAAAAATTCGCCAACCTGTAGGTGTAAAATTTGGGGGGTCAAATTGGTAGGCTCTAATCTATATAGAGTAAGGGTTTGATGCTCCCTCTCCGAAAAATAGGTTGGCGAAATCGCTAGGACTGTTGCTGGATAAGGATTTTAAGTTGAGGTGCGATCTATGGTATTGACAGAGCGAAAGCTGAAATGGTATTCTCTGAGGAGGTTGGCGAAACTGAACCTTGAAAACCAAATAGAGCAATGGTTTCACACACCGGCGGCCGCAATAAACTCCACTCCCTTCTAGGGATTGAAACGCAAATTCACCTTTACTAGCCCAAATTGTTTGAGCCGCAATAAACTCCACTCCCTTCTAGGGATTGAAACTAATTGAGCATTAGCTAACTTCAGATTTTCATTTACAGCCGCAATAAACTCCACTCCCTTCTAGGGATTGAAACGTACACATTAGCTAGTAAGTTTACGAACAACAAGAGCCGCAATAAACTCCACTCCCTTCTAGGGATTGAAACATATTCAGATTGCAAGATTCAGTAGCGGTAGATTGCTTAGCCGCAATAAACTCCACTCCCTTCTAGGGATTGAAACTTTTATGCGCGGTGCCAATTTTAAATGTGGTCATAGGACGAGTTGCGCTAGCCGCAATAAACTCCACTCCCTTCTAGGGATTGAAACTTTTATGCGCGTTTCTTCTCCTTCTTCGGTTTTGCCGCAATAAACTCCACTCCCTTCTAGGGATTGAAACTCTAGTTTCTAGTTGTTAGTTGTCGCCCCTGGTTTTTGGCCGCAATAAACTCCACTCCCTTCTAGGGATTGAAACATTTCTTCACATTTTGGAGGTAAACTAGGGGGATTTGGAGAGAGCCGCAATAAACTCCACTCCCTTCTAGGGATTGAAACTTTTGACTTTGACTCAACGCAATCGACCTTTGAATGAGCCGCAATAAACTCCACTCCCTTCTAGGGATTGAAACAATGTGTCATACCCATGATAGAATTAATTAATAGAAACCGCCGCAATAAACTCCACTCCCTTCTAGGGATTGAAACGTGAAAAGTAGCAGTTGACTGTTAGCTGCAACCCACGCTAGCCGCAATAAACTCCACTCCCTTCTAGGGATTGAAACACCATGCCCCCAGTTGCCAGCAAACTTAAGAGAAGCCGCAATAAACTCCACTCCCTTCTAGGGATTGAAACTGATGAGGATACAACCGCTACCGATGGATTGACGCCGCAATAAACTCCACTCCCTTCTAGGGATTGAAACCTACCGCTCCAATTTAAAAGGGAAGGATTATCGGCCGCAATAAACTCCACTCCCTTCTAGGGATTGAAACAACACGCCATCGGGCCCAAGATCGGGATCTACGTAAGCCGCAATAAACTCCACTCCCTTCTAGGGATTGAAACGGATTAGCTTTAAGTACGATCGACCCGGCAACTCTAGCCGCAATAAACTCCACTCCCTTCTAGGGATTGAAACGCCAAAGTTGCTATTGATCGCACAATCACACCCTAAAGCGCCGCAATAAACTCCACTCCCTTCTAGGGATTGAAACCCAAAGTTAAAGGTAGCCCGATATAGTTTGCAATTTAGGCCGCAATAAACTCCACTCCCTTCTAGGGATTGAAACACGATCGATTGAGTGAATATATTTATGATAATGAAGCCGCAATAAACTCCACTCCCTTCTAGGGATTGAAACCATAAACATAAGTTTTACCGCTGGCTGCATCAGGCCGCAATAAACTCCACTCCCTTCTAGGGATTGAAACCACAGCTTAAATTATAGGCAAAAAATTCTTCTGTGCCGCAATAAACTCCACTCCCTTCTAGGGATTGAAACTGAAGAGTGTGGACTCGTTTATACGAACTATAGCCGCAATAAACTCCACTCCCTTCTAGGGATTGAAACAAGGTGGAGCGAGGGTGATTTTCTCCGCAATTGTCACGCCGCAATAAACTCCACTCCCTTCTAGGGATTGAAACATCACGACTACATACTGAAAGTTCACCTATGAAGTAGCGCCGCAATAAACTCCACTCCCTTCTAGGGATTGAAACAAGTAATCAGCTTTATATCGAGCGTAAATTTCCTTTCCGCCGCAATAAACTCCACTCCCTTCTAGGGATTGAAACTTACCGATACCACAACAAATCCTTGATGGCACAATCGCCCCTGAGCCGCAATAAACTCCACTCCCTTCTAGGGATTGAAACTAGTTGTCAATAAGCAGGGCTTAACCGCCCCCGGCCGCAATAAACTCCACTCCCTTCTAGGGATTGAAACTTTTTTTTATTGCGCTAGAGCCAAGATACGGCAATGCTAGCCGCAATAAACTCCACTCCCTTCTAGGGATTGAAACATTTTCAATAATATTCAGCAACCAATCGGGAGCAGGCCGCAATAAACTCCACTCCCTTCTAGGGATTGAAACAAATTAGTTCCGGCAGGCACATTACCCATGCCATAAGGCCGCAATAAACTCCACTCCCTTCTAGGGATTGAAACTTTCATCGTTGAGATTTGCGATAATCCCACGGCTTCTGGCCGCAATAAACTCCACTCCCTTCTAGGGATTGAAACGTTAACCTTTTTGCTTCAGGAAAAATCAGCAGCGCCGCAATAAACTCCACTCCCTTCTAGGGATTGAAACGATTTATGAAGGCTTTGGGATATGCGCCGTCTCAAGGCCGCAATAAACTCCACTCCCTTCTAGGGATTGAAACTTTTAATTTATCATCCCAAATCGCCATTCCCTCAGCAGCCGCAATAAACTCCACTCCCTTCTAGGGATTGAAACTCAAAAGCAATCGCTTATTAATTCCATTGCTCATCTTGCCGCAATAAACTCCACTCCCTTCTAGGGATTGAAACTTTGCCAATTCTTGCCTGAGTGATTTACTATCATCATGCCGCAATAAACTCCACTCCCTTCTAGGGATTGAAACTGGGAAGACAAATCTCACCCTCATCATAAGGAGGAGCCGCAATAAACTCCACTCCCTTCTAGGGATTGAAACTAATATTTGATAAAAGATAAGATTTTAATATACCCCGCCGCAATAAACTCCACTCCCTTCTAGGGATTGAAACAAATTTCCATACAGTAGGAAGCTTGGCTGGCACGCCGCAATAAACTCCACTCCCTTCTAGGGATTGAAACATAAGAGTAGAGATTGTTGTTTGACCATTGGACAGGGTTCCGCCGCAATAAACTCCACTCCCTTCTAGGGATTGAAACCCGATTTCATCCCTGCGTAATATGCCAGAAAAAATGCCGCAATAAACTCCACTCCCTTCTAGGGATTGAAACGTGTGGTGCAGAATGTGTATGTAAAAAGTTTAAAGCCGCAATAAACTCCACTCCCTTCTAGGGATTGAAACAAATCACCGCACAGGCCTCGGTCAGCAAACAAGGCCGCAATAAACTCCACTCCCTTCTAGGGATTGAAACAAGCTTTTTTACAATGACGGCACAACAATGGATGCAACGCCGCAATAAACTCCACTCCCTTCTAGGGATTGAAACATACCACAAATTGGAATGAGTGGGAAACCACAACTGCCGCAATAAACTCCACTCCCTTCTAGGGATTGAAACCAGCAACACCGTTAGCCGCGTTACGGGCTGCTGTGCCGCAATAAACTCCACTCCCTTCTAGGGATTGAAACTTGTGATGATTTTCAGTTGTGGATTGCCGAGGCTGTCAAAGCCGCAATAAACTCCACTCCCTTCTAGGGATTGAAACGGTAGGAGATGAACTTCGCGGGCTGATCGACGGTTAGGCCGCAATAAACTCCACTCCCTTCTAGGGATTGAAACATTTGCCGCGACTACCACCATATAGGGGATGCTCGGCCGCAATAAACTCCACTCCCTTCTAGGGATTGAAACGATATCAAATTGCAGAGGCTCGCCACCAAGGAATTCTGCCGCAATAAACTCCACTCCCTTCTAGGGATTGAAACAATGGTAAAATCAAGATAAATGAGAAAATCGACAAAAGCCGCAATAAACTCCACTCCCTTCTAGGGATTGAAACAACGTGGCGGTAATTCAATCAGCGGACGAGTCGGGCCGCAATAAACTCCACTCCCTTCTAGGGATTGAAACTTAACAATGCTTCCAATTTGGTTTATTTCAATATCATGCCGCAATAAACTCCACTCCCTTCTAGGGATTGAAACATGATACAAATGGCTGAAAGGTATACAGGGCAAGGGCCGCAATAAACTCCACTCCCTTCTAGGGATTGAAACTCGGAAGACAAATCTCACCCTCATCATAAGGAGGGCCGCAATAAACTCCACTCCCTTCTAGGGATTGAAACTTTGATTACTTGTTTTCTTGGCTATGATTCAAATACTTGGCCGCAATAAACTCCACTCCCTTCTAGGGATTGAAACCCGTTTATAACTGGCAAAAACTCCAGTGATTTGAGCCGCAATAAACTCCACTCCCTTCTAGGGATTGAAACAAAAGTGGAATAGTATCAGTAGCCTGGGTAACAACTGCGCCGCAATAAACTCCACTCCCTTCTAGGGATTGAAACTTTAAATAAACAACTGTAACACGGCGACAAGAATAGCCGCAATAAACTCCACTCCCTTCTAGGGATTGAAACGTTTTTTCCCCGCGAGCAGCAGCTAACTCCTGTGCATACTGCCGCAATAAACTCCACTCCCTTCTAGGGATTGAAACATCAACAAATTGCTTGTTTAGCTCGCGGTATTTTGCGCCGCAATAAAGCCGCAATAAACTCCACTCCCTTCTAGGGATTGAAACGTCCATATTCAATTGAATCCTGTATGTTCTTTCTCAAAGCCGCAATAAACTCCACTCCCTTCTAGGGATTGAAACACCCGGTCGCCGCTCCATCTGCCGGGTAACTTCCAGCCGCAATAAACTCCACTCCCTTCTAGGGATTGAAACTTATTACACTAGCCAACCCTCAAATTCTTTGATTGATAGGCCGCAATAAACTCCACTCCCTTCTAGGGATTGAAACAATTAAATATACAATTCTAAATTGATAAGGAGTATCAGCCGCAATAAACTCCACTCCCTTCTAGGGATTGAAACATTAAAATGTAAGGCAGTCGCCCCAACAATTCCGGCGCCGCAATAAACTCCACTCCCTTCTAGGGATTGAAACACTTTCTCCTTGGTATAATACCAATATAACATACCGCCGCAATAAACTCCACTCCCTTCTAGGGATTGAAACTTGAGTGCTTCCATGCCGAGATGTGGGAAAGACCGCCGCAATAAACTCCACTCCCTTCTAGGGATTGAAACCCGGCATTTATCCAATTCGTATCGTTTGGCCGCTTCTGCCGCAATAAACTCCACTCCCTTCTAGGGATTGAAACTTGCCAAATACCATTGATAAAGGAATAAAATTGAGTTGGCCGCAATAAACTCCACTCCCTTCTAGGGATTGAAACAGAAATAGTCTGATTTTTAAAAACCAGCTCATTGCCGCAATAAACTCCACTCCCTTCTAGGGATTGAAACTTTCTCTGACTGCTTCTCCAATTTCTTCAACTAAGCCGCAATAAACTCCACTCCCTTCTAGGGATTGAAACGTGGGTTTTTCAATTAAAAGTAAATATTTTTTAGCCGCAATAAACTCCACTCCCTTCTAGGGATTGAAACTTTGCGCTGGGGAAAGTTTGCCAAGGTGTAGGCACTTCTGGTGCCGCAATAAACTCCACTCCCTTCTAGGGATTGAAACAAATTGCCAGCGAGATTTTGCTAGCGGACTGGCAGGTGACTAGCCGCAATAAACTCCACTCCCTTCTAGGGATTGAAACAACCGCGATCGCAATATCCGAAAGCCTACGACAGAATCCGCCGGCCGCAATAAACTCCACTCCCTTCTAGGGATTGAAACAGGGCGGAGAAACACTGAGGCACTGCCGACTGGTTTGGTCGGTCTAGCCGCAATAAACTCCACTCCCTTCTAGGGATTGAAACCCATCCAGTTTGTCGATCGTTGCAGTGATGTCACGAGCCGCAATAAACTCCACTCCCTTCTAGGGATTGAAACTTTCCTCCAATCTACAAAATGATTTGTGAAACTAGCCGCAATAAACTCCACTCCCTTCTAGGGATTGAAACTTTTTCCAAAAGCGGGGACGACGACCCGCAACAAGCCGCAATAAACTCCACTCCCTTCTAGGGATTGAAACTTTTAAAACTTAGCAAATTAAACGGTTGAAGTTGAAACGCCGCAATAAACTCCACTCCCTTCTAGGGATTGAAACCCATCAGCTTGAGCAGTAGCAGCCCAATTTTTGTAATGCCGCAATAAACTCCACTCCCTTCTAGGGATTGAAACGAGCCATCTCGAAATTAGCCCCACAAGGTAAAAGATTAGAGCCGCAATAAACTCCACTCCCTTCTAGGGATTGAAACTTTAGAAGCTGTAAGATCGAGAATGCGATTAACGCCGCAATAAACTCCACTCCCTTCTAGGGATTGAAACAATTGCAAACTCAACATCAGAATCAGAAGGTTGAGCCGCAATAAACTCCACTCCCTTCTAGGGATTGAAACTGATGCTTCCTTTTTATATTGCGACTGCACCGCGCCGCAATAAACTCCACTCCCTTCTAGGGATTGAAACAGACTAATCAAAGTTAAAACAATAGGGAGCCAAAGACTAGCAAGCCGCAATAAACTCCACTCCCTTCTAGGGATTGAAACCACTTGTGGGGATTTCCCTGAAATATAGCGAAATATGCCGCAATAAACTCCACTCCCTTCTAGGGATTGAAACGGAATGCTGGCGCTACACCGAAAGAGCGATCTCTAAGCCGCAATAAACTCCACTCCCTTCTAGGGATTGAAACGAGATTTAAGCCTACGACCGACCGCTTACGAACGCCGCAATAAACTCCACTCCCTTCTAGGGATTGAAACTTACGGGATTGTGCCCGCTGCATAGCGAAAAAACTCGCCGCAATAAACTCCACTCCCTTCTAGGGATTGAAACTCTAGACGCCCCTATACCCATATACATCTCATCAAAAGCCGCAATAAACTCCACTCCCTTCTAGGGATTGAAACAACTTCATCGAGCACCCGCTTGCCCAAGGATTTGCCGCAATAAACTCCACTCCCTTCTAGGGATTGAAACTCGAAGTTCAGCGCTGCCTTTTGCACCTCCCACTGCGCCGCAATAAACTCCACTCCCTTCTAGGGATTGAAACCACTTGCAGGGCTTACCTTCGGCATTCACTTGGGCGCCGCAATAAACTCCACTCCCTTCTAGGGATTGAAACAGAGCGGGGTAGCTATGGGCGAGATTCCGCAATATAGCCGCAATAAACTCCACTCCCTTCTAGGGATTGAAACAATTGAACTTGATCCGCCCTGACTGGTATCCACTTAACTTTAGCCGCAATAAACTCCACTCCCTTCTAGGGATTGAAACTAGACAGCGATCGACCGTCCGCCAGTTATCTTTTGCCGCAATAAACTCCACTCCCTTCTAGGGATTGAAACTTAGAGCGCCGGGTGTGCCTGGTAAGTTTCGATGCCGCAATAAACTCCACTCCCTTCTAGGGATTGAAACACCGATAAAAATAGGTTTGTTTGAGCAAATAACGCCGCAATAAACTCCACTCCCTTCTAGGGATTGAAACCTATCGGTTCTGTCGTTGCCCTCATTAATGATGAGCCGCAATAAACTCCACTCCCTTCTAGGGATTGAAACGCGAAATCGTAACAGGGTTGCAGCCCCGTAACTGAGATAGCCGCAATAAACTCCACTCCCTTCTAGGGATTGAAACGAACTGCGTCTGCTTTAGATTTTGCTAGGATTTCAGCAGCCGCAATAAACTCCACTCCCTTCTAGGGATTGAAACGAAACGAGAATGACAACGGAGCCAGGGGGGAGACTAGCTAAAGCCGCGCCGCAAAAAACTCCACTCCCTTCTAGGGATTGAAACGTTGACCACCGCCGAAGTTCGATCGCTCATCGGGCCGCAATAAAGCCGCAATAAACTCCACTCCCTTCTAGGGATTGAAACCTCTATCTTTCAAGGGAATTTCATCAATTAACTTTAATGCCGCAATAAACTCCACTCCCTTCTAGGGATTGAAACTTTACGCCCAGGGCGATAGCTACTCCAAGAAGTAGTAAGCCGCAATAAACTCCACTCCCTTCTAGGGATTGAAACATTTTATACTCGCGATATTCGCGCTGAGGATAAGCCACGCCGCAATAAACTCCACTCCCTTCTAGGGATTGAAACAATAAGCGCATCAGCGGGAGTAGCGCCCCGCGTTGTCAAGCCGCAATAAACTCCACTCCCTTCTAGGGATTGAAACGTTATACAAAAACTCTTCTAAAGTTTGGTGAGCATCTTCAGCCGCAATAAACTCCACTCCCTTCTAGGGATTGAAACGGCTAGTAAAGGCGAATTTGCAACAGATACCAAAAGCGCCGCAATAAACTCCACTCCCTTCTAGGGATTGAAACTGCCAAACTATAAAATTATTGGCTCAAAAATAGATCGATCCTCACCCTGTTTATCCCCTCCAATAACCTCAAACAATCGATCGACTCCACAGCGCCAAGAAAAATGTTCAGCCACAAAACCAGGCCCCGCAACCCTAGCTTTGGCAGCTATTCCAGGCTGTTCGATCGCCCCCAGCATCAAATCAGTCAAATGTTCCCACTCAGGAGCTAACATAAACAAAGTTTCCCCCTCAACAACCACAGCCGTAAATTTACTCTCTATCCGCAGCGCAAAATCCGATCGCGTAAAATCATCCGTAGGGCCGCCAGCAGTGCAGATGACCAGCAAACCGCAAGCCGCAGCCTCCAACACCGGCAGATTAAAACCTTCCGCCAAATAGGGAGAAACATAAACATCCGCAGCTTGGTACAACTCAGCGACTTGAGCAAAAGATAGCTGCGTCCCAGTATAAATCAACCTCGGTAAAACCCTCGCTCTTTCGGCATCGTCGAGCACCACTCGACAGGCTTCCGCAATCTCATCTCTGGAAGGATAAAGCAGTTCAGAACCTTTTAAAACCAATCTCGCATGGGGATATTTGTCAACCACCGCAGCAAAAGCTTTTAATAAAGGGCGAATACCTTTGCGATCCGTTTGTCCGCCGATGTTTAAAAATATAAAATAGTTTGACCAGCCCAAATTGTCCCTGAGCGATTGACACCGATCGCCCTTTGCCGGATAATAAATCTGAGGATCGACTCCCAAAGGTACAACAGCAATGCGATCGGCCTCAACCCCGCTGCGAATTAAGCCCGCCTTTGACCACGCCGAAGGTGTAATAATTTTTACTTGTGAATTAACCGGAGTTTGGGCGATCGACCTTACCCCCATCGCATCCAATACACTGCGGGTAACAATCCCCCATTCTGTCGCTGCAAATACCCAAGTTTCGGCGCTGCTGGATACTGAAAAGTCCCACGGACAGTGCATTCGCAGCGTCACGTCGGCTGACTGATTTACCGCAGGGCTCGGAATGCTGCGGAGTAATGTTTCATTTGGGCGATCGAACAAACTAATTTTTGTTTCCCAAGCTGCGTCTATGTAGGGCATATCGCGGTGGAAAAGTTCTATTTCTTTTCGCGGGCGAGCCAGCATTTCTAGCAGTTGAAATTGATTTGCTATGCAGTAGGAATGATATATAAAACGCCAGCCTTCAACAATAATCTGCACTTTACAACTCCCGCTTTTAGAATTAAAATTTTAAATAATTATCACCAATTGGTAATTAGCCATTATCAACTATAGCAATCCTAAATGATTGTCTGTAGGGACACGGCACTGCCGTGTCCCTACAGATGGATTTTGGGGAAATCACATTTATGTTCGCCGCACGTGATAATGATTTAGGATTGCTATATAAATCAAGTAAGTAGTTACAAATACACATTCGATGGGGAGGGCGAGTTTTGCATTCATCTTCTAGCTTGTATCAGATATTCTTCGCTAAAGCCGCCCCTACAATATCCTATGTTCTTTATCTTTACCTATTTACTAATTTGTGTCCGCTTGAGGCTAAAACCTTTGAAAAATCTCGCTTTTAGTTAAGTTTCGATCCCTTGAAAAAAGGGGGTACAGGAGCCTTTTCAAAGTCCCCCTTTTTAAGGGGGATTTAGGGGGATCGAGGCTCGGCTGTAAACGATAACTACAAAGGTTTTAGGCTTAATTTGACACCAATTCCCAATTCCCAATTCCCAATTCCCTACTTCATCACTTGCCAATCCATAATCCGCCACTGTCCATCTTGACGGATTAAGTCGTAGCGCACGCGCAGGTCTTCGTTGCGAGAACTAACTAGCCGATCGCCATCGAACACTTTAGCTTTTTCTGTTACTTGGGCTTCTACTTGCGCGCGATCGGGATTAGTCGGATTTGTCGTAACCCCTTTAACTTGCAGGCTGTGCTGGTAACTCTGGTAGGCGTTGTTTTTCTGTTGAGCGTCTGCCATCAGTTGCCAGCGAGACAAAGCCGGTTCTGTGAGAACTTGCTTTAATTCTTCGACAGCGTGGTTAGGGCCCAAAGCCGCCGCTTTCGCCGACAGCCAGCTTTCAACTATTTGTTTGGCTGCTGCCTCAGTGACTACTCCCGACACTGCCGCGTTCGCCTCAGGAGCCGGGGAAGCCGCCGGGATTTCGATGGGCGGTGCTTCTAGGCTGAGCAAGGGTTGCTCTTCTCGCACGGATTGTAGGGCATTCGCCAACAAACTGAGTATTAACCACAGGATTAAGAGGCTCAGGACACCTCCGGCGACAAACAGAGCTAGCCTGTTTGGAGGCATGGACTTGACTTGGGCGGAAATTTGTGCTGCTTTGGTGCGTGTCCGATCGACTAAATCGCCTGCTAGACCCTGGCCAGTCGCTCCGCTGCGCCCGCTGGAACCTGTGCGCCTCCGGGTGGAGGTCGAGGCTGTGGGTCGCGGCGCTGTAGTTGTCGGGAGAGAGACGGCGGAGACCGCGCCTAGTGCTGCTGCCGTTGCGTGGTCTTTCGGGGCTGAGGCTGCGGTAGAGCTGTCTGCCGGTACGGGGGTCAAGGTAACGCTACTGGCTCCCTGTTGGGCTGCTGGGGGCTGTGGGGGTGCGGATCGGCGATCGCCCGTTGGTTGCAGTCGTCCCTGGGGTTTGCCCGATCGGGGCTGCACCACAACCCATTCGTTGGCCGTTTCTGCATCCGAAGGCAAAGCTTCTAGATAAGCTTGGACTTTCGGGTCAGCAAAGTAATCTTTCAAGGAGACTGGCTGATTTGCCAAGTCGCGGAAGTGTGGAAACACTTCTTCTTGCAGCCAGTGTTCAGCGTACAAGCACAGTCCCGGCAACAAATCGGGAGAATCTTGGGAATGTTCGCGAATAAAAGCGAGGGGTTCTTTTTCGGAACTGAGTTCTAGGGCTCTGCTGGCTTCTTCTGTTTGGCCCAGCAGCAGCGAACACACGGCTTTTTCGAGGTGAACGTCTTGGCGACGGCCGAGCTGCATCAGCATCAGCTTAGCGCGGCGGATCATCGCAGGTGCTCTGGTGGCAAATCCTTGGGCTAACAGGGTGTAAACCGACAGGTAAGTAGCGACTGCTGAAGGGCGACCGGCTTCGGCTTCAAATAGAGTCTGCTGTTCGCTGCTGGTTAGGTGTTTCCGCAGTTGCTGGACGAAGCGGAGGAAGTCTTCTATGCCTAAACCGGAGCGATCGTCCCCCGAGCCGTCGATGCCCTCCCGTTCTTCGAGCATTTCCCGCAGGATTTGCAGTCCCTGACGGCGCTCGGCGACTTTTTCTTCCGGGAGCGAGAGTAATTCTAAAATGTTGTACGGACGGAGTTTGTATATATCGGCTTGCATTTCACCCCTCACGCTTGGAAATAGGCTTTCGCGCAGCAGCAGTTCTTGACCTGCTTCTAATGATTTGGCGGCATTTTGGTATTGACCTTGCTGCCACTGTTCGCGACCGAGTTCTAGACACGCAAGACTTACTGTTAAAACTATATCCGGCCGCACGAGCTGGGGCTCGCCGAAGCGGCCTTCCTCGATCGCGATGCTGCCATTGTTGAGATACGGGCGACCCAGTTTCTGTACGAGTTCGTATTCTCCCAGTTCTTGCAGTACGAGCAGGGCTCCTACGAATTGGTTGTCATCGATTTCAATACTTGGAGTGTGGGGGTCGGGAGCGGCGTCTAAAGCCTTAGATTCTGCCGGAGCAGTTTCTCCTGCATCTTGCAAAACAGTGGCCGGCCCATTTGAGGTTTTTAACCTCTGCTTGGCTGCAATTGCTGCTTCCGACTCTCGATCGTATGTTTTGGCTAAAAAACTCGCATCATAAGCTTTGCGCGCGTCTGAGTCTGACAGAACGGCGCAGGCTTCATCGATCAATTGTTTGCGGGCGACGATCGCAACTTCGGAATACTCCCGACGCGGAAGCTGTAAAGTTCGATCGCGGTGAGCCTGCTGCAACTGTTCGGCAGTAGCTTGAATCGGTAGACCCAAAATCCGGTAGTAATCTAGTGGAATTAACACTACGTCCACTTCCCCAAAGCGCTAGCAACTAAATTAGCCTATCTTAGCTAAGGTTGGTTTTTAACAAAAGCATTAGTGACAACTTAGTCGGGTTTCTGCAAGAGTCCGTGCTGTCGGAGCGGCACGCCAGCCCCCTGCTTCCCTGATTTTAACAACTTCCCAACAGCAGGGCGAGAAAATTTTCGACCATTTTCTGCTGGGTTGTGTCCTCTGTCGGTTTACATTTAAATGTTTAAGTAGGCGATCGGGTATTAATTTTTTATGGCTGAGGAACGGATTTTACCAGTTTTTGACGCACAGAGCGTAACTATTTCTCGCGAAGAGGGCTTGATGCTCTACGAGGATATGGTTTTGGGGCGTTTGTTTGAAGACAAGTGTGCTGAGATGTACTACCGGGGCAAAATGTTTGGTTTTGTCCACTTGTACAACGGCCAGGAAGCGGTGTCTACTGGCGTGATTCGATCAATGCGCCGCGATAGTACGGATTACGTCAGCAGCACCTACCGCGATCACGTTCACGCTTTGAGCGCGGGCGTACCAGCGCGGGAAGTGATGGCGGAGTTGTTCGGGAAGGAAACCGGTTGCTCGAAGGGCCGGGGCGGTTCGATGCATATGTTTTCGGCCGAACACCGGCTGTTGGGAGGCTATGCTTTTGTGGCTGAGGGGATTCCGGTAGCTACGGGGGCGGCTTTTCAATCGAAGTACCGGCGCGAAGCTTTGGGCGATGAGAGTTCCGATGGCGTAACTGCTTGTTTTTTTGGCGATGGTGCTGCAAATAACGGGCAATTTTTTGAATGTTTGAATATGGCTGCTTTGTGGAAGTTGCCGATTCTTTATGTTGTGGAAAACAACAAATGGGCGATCGGTATGGCCCACGAGCGAGCCACTTCTGACCCCTTGATTTACAAAAAAGCTCATGCTTTTGGCATGGCTGGATTCGAGGTTGACGGGATGGATGTTTTGGCGGTGCGGGAAGTCGCCAAGGAAGCTGTAGCGCGGGCGCGGGCTGGCGAAGGCCCGACTTTGATCGAGGCTTTGACTTATCGCTTTCGGGGTCATTCCTTGGCCGATCCTGATGAGTTGCGCTCTAAGGAAGAGAAGGAATATTGGTTCCCGCGCGATCCGATTAAGAAGTTGGCTGCTGATTTGATCGATCGCACTTTGGCTACTGCTGAAGAATTAAAAGCGATCGACAAAAAGATCGAAGCTGTAATTGATGATGCGGTAGATTTTGCCGAGAAGAGTCCCGAACCCGACCCGAGCGAATTGTATCGGTATATCTATGCTGAAGATTAGTAGTTAGTTCGCGATAATTTGCGTTGAATTGCAGCCGCAGGTGTTAACCTGTGGCTGCCCGCATTTCAAGCTATAATCGAAGGTAGACTTTCTGTAGAAAAAGAGAGGCGCTATGATAAATATCGATCGCAATTGGAGTCAAATCACCAAAAATATGGGTGCAGTTCGAGTCAAGGTCAAGCTAACGAATGCCATTGATGAAGGCTTAGTGAGTCGAGGATTACTCAAACCAAATCTTGTGCGAGTGTACGAAGCAGAAGCACTGATAGATACTGGTGCAGTACGCACAGCAATTCCTGTAGAAGTTTGCGAACACCTTGGTTTGAGAATTCGGAGTCAGGAAATAGCAAAATATGCTGATGGCAGACAAGAAACAGTAGGATTGACTGGGCCTATGATTATTGAAATGGCAGGGCGGGAGACGATCGAGGCCGCAATGGTTTTAGGCGATATCGTGCTGATAGGTCAAACTGTCTTAGAAACTTTAGACTTGCTGGTAGATTGCAAAAATCAGCGTTTAGTTCCAAATCCCGAAAATCCCGAAAGAGCTGTGTTGAGAGTATAAAAACCATATTCATGACACCTCATAAACCCGGTTTTTTCATAGATATATGACAATCTTAAGTGAACCGTATTGGTTCGTCGTGAGGACTTCACTTCTTCTGAAAAAAGGTTCGTAGTAAGGATTTTAGGATCGACAACTTAATAACTTAAATACCTCCTACAGTTCTCTCTACTGTAAGTTGCCTTCCTCAAAGGAGGCAGAGCCTCCGCACCTGCATTACTAGGCAGAGCGAAAGTAACGAGCAAGGTTCCCCCTGGGACTTTAGTTTTTCTTAAAAAAGTGTTTAATAAAGAAGAACTAAAGTCATCACTACAAACTAAATTGAGCGAGGTTATTAATAGAGATTGACAGATACGGCTTGCAATTCTTGAGCTTTTTCTTCCGGTAAAGCATCGTTGACAAACATTCCCGCTGCGAGTTCGGTTCCCGCTAGGTATTTGAGCCGATCGCGCGATCGATAGGGCGGATAAAACTCAGCGTGCAAATGTGCCTCTGGGTGAGGCTTTCCGTCTGTGGGCGCTTGAAACCAAGCCATCAAATAAGGAAATGGGCGGTGCCACAAACCATCATATTTAAGGGCGACTGTTTTTAAGGCCTTGGCAAGTCCTTGACGCTGTTTTTCGGTAAGATCGATAAATGTGGCAACCGGTGCGATCGGCGCAATCCACACTTCGTAAGGGTAGCGGGCGCAAGCGGGCACAAAGGCGATCGCATATTCATCTAAATACAGAATTCGCTGTTTGTCTGAAATTTCCTTTTGAATCAAATCTTGCAGCAAACCGCTGCTGTTTTTTTGATAGTAAACCGACTGACATTCTAACATCCGCGCCGGCACCGGTGGCACGAACGGATAAGCATAAATTTGACCGTGGGGGTGGTGCAAAGTTACTCCAACTTCTACGCCGCGATTTTCAAAAGGCAAGACATATTGAATTTCGGGATTGCTGCCAATCACTGAAGTGCGATCTGCCCACACTTCTAACAACAATTCTAAGTGGCTTAATTCCAAAGAACCCAACGAAGCCAGCGGATCTTGAGTAAAAACGACAACTTCACAAACGCCGTTAGCCGGCGCAGTTTCCACAATATGTGTAGGCGCATTATTTACCTGGAAACTCATCGATGGAAAGCGGTTGTCAAAAACAGCTATATCGTAATTTCCTCGTGGCAATTCTGTCGGAAATCTGGGATTAATTGTAGCAGCCAGCGGGTTATATTCCGGCGGTGGCATGAAAGTTCTTTCCTGACGGTGGCTGGCATATGCTACCCATTCCCCCCGCAAGGGATGCCAGCGAAAGTGCGGGTTTGCTTTTACAGGTTCATTGCTGGGACTTACGGCGGCGATGCCTTTTGGAATTGGGTAGCGGCTGTACAGTGCGATCGGGCGGCCGTCGGGTTTTCGCAATGTTTGGCGGTACATTTTTTGTGGGCGATCGAGCATTTTTAATATATTTTATTCCTAAGTTTCCTCAAATGTGTTAAAAATGACCGGGCTTGCTCGCGATCGGCTTACAGGCCCGTTAAAAAAACTGTCGGAACTTTTGATGACTGTTAATTAATGGGATATGGCTAGTATTCAGAGGGCGGTATAGCGGTTCGATCGCGTGGTGAGGTATGCCCTATGCCCTATGCCCTATCCCCTATCCCCTATCCCGGATAGTACCTCAGATGAGAGATCGAAAGGCTATATCTCTGCGATATGCCCTGTAAAAACTGCTTTCTTTGTACTTTTATTTTGTCGATTTTTGCGCCTTGTTTTCGGGTTCTACTGATTGCAAAGCTCCGTCGAGAATTGTCCGCGCTTCCTCAGCTTGGCTCCTAGCTTCTCGATAGCGGACGTTAGCTTGAGCGAAGGTTTTGAGAACTTTGAAACCGTCTTTGAGACGACCAATTTCTTCTGCCGTCACAGACTCATCTGTAAACAAAATGTCGATCGCCTCCCGGATTTTGAGTGCTTCTTCGCGGGATTCCATGACTTTCAATTTGAGACTTGCCAAATTGCTCAAAATCTGCACCGCTTCAGTAATTGCGTCTTCGCCATCCGACGCGGCATCTTCGATCTCCTTAACTTCAACAAACTGCTTGGGCCCAAATCCTTCTGCGAGCTCCGTAGGTAGCTGACCTTCATCCATCAGCAGCATCAGCTTATCCATCGCTTGTTCGCGGGCTTTGACTGAATCTTTCCCTCTGACAGTTAAAATAATTTCGGGGCTTTGAGGGAGTGTATAGCGAACCATATTTTGACCACAAGTGTGCGACAACAATTGAATGATATTTTATCTTTATTCGATCGCCTGTTGCAGCGATCGTTCCGCTCCTTTCCCCACCGCTGGCCCAAATTTGACGCCCTTAAAATGGATACAAGCCCCCAATTTAAGTCATGGAGAAAGAAAATTTTTCGCTCCAGCTTGAAGATTCCAGATTCAGCGGGAGAGCAAATCTTAAATCTTCAACGCCCCAATCTAAAATCGACTGACATCGTTTCCGGTTGCATCGGAATCATAAAATCGAGTCAAAAGTTAACAGTCAACAATCAACAGTCAACAGCCAACAGTCATCAGTCAACAGCCAACAGTCAACAGCCAACAGTCAACAGTCAACAGTCAACAGTCAACAGTTGACACATATACACTCAAAAGGAACTATTGACCATGAAAGATAAAATTCTTAACTTTATCAACTTGATTTTAGTAGCTGATGTGTTTTTCGTCTTTGCTATTTTTGGGTGGTTTGCGATCGCCGTAGTTGGGCGATCGACCGGAGTGAATCTCGGTTTCGATTTGTGGTACAGTCTCTGGCAGCCCGTATTCAATCCCGCCCTCGGAATTCTCATGGGCGGTGCAATTCTCAGCGGTATCATTAACCAAGTTTCTAAACGCCTCAATCCCAAGTAAAATTTATATTGTATTTGAGACGGTGATTTGGGAGGCTAGAGCCGCTAAATTAGGTCGCAAATAAGGATTGGACGATCGGGATCTAAAAAAATCAACCCATGTTCTGAGTAACAAAAGTCTGGCATAAATTATGGGAGAACAAAAGTGTATCGGCATTCTCACTAGCGGAGGTGACTGTGCAGGCTTAAATGCCGTGATACGAGCCGTTGTGTACCGCGCAACGGGAACTTACAATTGGAAAGTAATGGGGATTCGTCAAGCCACCAACGGATTGATGAGTCGTCCCCCGGAAGCAATTCCTTTGAATATTGAGAAAGTAGACTCTTGGCTCACCATTGGCGGTACAATGCTGGGCACAACAAATAAGGGCAACCCTTTTGCTTTCCCGATGGCTGACGGGACTCTGCGCGATCGCTCCGATGATATTATTCAAGGCTATCATCAACTCGGTCTGGATGCCTTAATTGGCATAGGTGGCGATGGTAGTCTCGCCATTCTCAGAAAGATTGCTCTAGAAGGTAATTTGAATTTAGTTGCTATTCCTAAAACTATTGATAATGATGTCGGAATTACCGAGCGAGCGATCGGTTTTGATACTGCTGTCAATATTGCCACAGAAGCACTAGACCGCTTGCATTTTACTGCGGCAAGTCACAGCCGCGTGATCATTGTTGAAGTCATGGGACGCGATGCCGGACATATTGCAATTAGTGCCGGAATAGCTGGGGGAGCTGATATAATTCTGATTCCCGAAATTCCTTACAAAATTTCTGAAATCTGTGCCAAAATCCAAGAACGCCAACAACGCGGAAAAAACTACTGTTTAGTTGTAGTAGCGGAGGCAGTTCGCACAGAAGCAGGCGAATTAGTAATGCACACAAATCGCTTGGGTCAAAGTCGATTAGGCGGAATCGGTCAGTATTTAGCTGATACAATTTCGGAATGTAGCGGTGCAGAAACCCGCGTCACAGTTTTGGGACACACTCAACGCGGGGGAACGCCTTCTTCGTTAGAAAGATTAATTGCTTCTGCTTTTGGGGTTGCAGCAGTTGATTTAATTGCCGAAGAGAAATACGACTGCATGGTATCTTGGCAGCAGCGAGAAGTTGTCAGCGTTCCGTTGGAAGATGCGATTTCCAAATACAGACCGGTAGACTTCAACGGTACTCTGGTTAAAACGGCTCGCGGTTTGGGAATTTGTTTGGGAGATTAGACAATTATTTGTCCTAGTTCTCAAACAATAACAAGAAGCAAAGAAACCGGGTTTTTTAGTAATAGAAGGTTTTTGGCTAGTATTTAGTTAAAAAACCCGGTTTCTGGCCCCATGTTTTTCACTTTCGCATCAGAAAACCATCGGTGTGTATCTGTGTAGTTCGACTTGACAACTGCGATCGATCCTGTGATTTATGCTGAAAGTAGATTTGGCACTTGTCCAAAAACTTGAGGGTGTAATCCGCACCGGTATCCCGCCTGCCAGTTTCGATATCCCAGAGGTACGATGGAATATAGGGACAAAGACCAAGCCCGTTAAGGTTAAGCTTGGCAATAATACCCACAGGAAGGTAACAATGACACTTAACTTGCGGCGACCGATTTTGATAGGCGGAATAGGACTTTCAGCGGCGCTGTGGCTACTGGAAACTCTACAGTATTCGGGTTCAGAAATGGGCGAAACGGCACTCATCGGCTTGGCGGCCGCCGGTGCGGGTTATTGGTGGTGGAAGCAACAATCCCCCAAACTCGAACTCGCACTGTCGGAACCTCTGGTCAACCGGGAAGCAGCCGAAAAAGCGATCGCCACGGCATCCGCCGCCATTAACTTGCTAGCTCAGGAAGCTCAAAACTCGGCAAATCCGGCTAATCTAACAGCAAAGCTCGATCGGCTCAAAGCGGAATTAGACAGACAAGACTTGCGGATTACCGTAAGCGGCGGCAAAGCTGTCGGCAAAACTGCCTTAATTCAAGTTTTAAATTCTAATTGGGCATCACAACAACCGTCAAAGCAGATTTTCTCAGAAACAGCACCGCTGTTTACCAATACAACAAATGTCGATGCTAAAATCAGCGGTGATTTAGTGTTGTTTGTGACAGCGGGCGACATTACGGATTCTGAATTTAAAACATTATCTCAGCTAGCTTCCGCAGGTCAGCGCGTGCTGCTAGTCTGGAACAAACTAGACCAATATTTGCCAACGCAGCAGTCGCAAGTTTTGCAGCAGTTGCACCAAAGAATGCAAGGAATATTGGGAACAGAAGATATAATTGCGATCGCAGCTTCCCCAAATTCTATTAAAGTGCGGCAGCACCAAGCAGACGGCACTGTTAAAGAACGGATCGAAAATCAAGTTTCTCAACTCGAACCGCTGACAGCAAGATTGACTCAAATCGTAACCGAAGAACGGCAACAGTTGGTCTGGGCGAGTGCGTTGCGCGAAGCTGCAACTATTAAATTAGAAGCAAAAACCTTATTAAATGCAGTCAGGCGCGATCGATCGATTCCCATCATCGAACAATATCAGTACATCGCCGCCGCCGCCGTTTTTGCTAACCCAGTTCCCGCCTTAGACTTGCTAGCAACAACCGCCATCAGCACCCAACTCGTCATCGACCTCGGCGCTATCTACCAGCAAAAATTCTCCTTAGACCAAGCTAAAACAGTAGCGGGAACTTTAGCAACCCAAATGTTCAAACTGGGATTAGTAGAACTGTCTACCCAAACTATTACTGGACTGCTGAAAAGCAATGCCGTCACCTATGCAGCAGGAGGCGCGGTGCAGGGAATTAGTGCAGCCTACTTTACCAGAATAGCCGGACTGAGTTTGATTGAATATTTCTCAACTCAAGAATTGGAAAATGCTAAAGGCATCTTCAATCTTACGGAACTGACGAAAACTTTGCAAGCAGTATTTATGCAAAATCAGCAAGTTTCCTTCTTGCAAGGTTTCATCAATCAAGTGGCGAGTCGTCTCGCGCCTCAGACATCAGGAACCCCGGCTGTTAACTCAGCCGCAAATTAAAACCCTGTAGGGTGTGCACCGCGCACCGGTTTTGGCGGCCGTGCAATGCCAGCTCTGTCTGGCATGGTAAATTTGAATAGGAGAAACAGCAGAAACTCGCTATTTCTCCTTGTATTTTTCAGACATCAAGTGGGGCGGGGCGGATTTATTGAGGTTATTGGTTGGCGGTCAAATAGTGTATGTCTAATTATATAAAAATTATGAAAAATGTCAAAAATATTTATGACCAATTGTACAGAAAAATTGGTCTGAGATTGTCTGAAACTAAACTGTGGGATATGGGTGTATTTTTTGCGTTATGGGCTTGGGTAATTTATGGATATTTGTCTCCTAAAAGTCCCTATAATTTGTCTAAATACTACAAAAAGAAACGTCCAGATATCTTAACCTTTCAAGTGTTTTGTCCGACACAAATTCCGCAAAAATTCCATCGTATCAGCATCATGGAAGAACATTCTTTTCAAAGTATATTTCTAGATCCTGGTAACTTGATTCGCTTCCCAATTTTCTGTTTTAATGACAAAGTAGTTTCTCGATCTTTGGCTGGTCGAATTATTCCACAATTATTAGATATGGGTCTGCCGATTAATCCCAGCGAGCGCGCCAAATTAGAAATCAAAACTTTTCATGACGATGTATCCAGAAGCAACTGGACAATCTATGTAGAACCCTCTGAGTTTAGTCGAGTAGAATATCAGCAAATGCTCTGTTGTTATGAAGCACATCGTGAGGAAATAGATTCTAAACTAAAAACTTCTAAAGTTATTCCGTGGTGGAGTCCGAAATCAAAATATCCCAAAAGCTTTGAATTTGATTATCGTGCCAAACGTATTACTCGCATTGTCTATGGAGCCATGCCTCAACCTCAAGTATTCTCACCTCAAAAAATTTCTACTGGCTGCGTAGTAGATGGCAACCGGATGCAGATTTCTAATGAAACTTTGACCGTTTACCCGAATGGGCAATGGCAGATTCATATTCGACGAAAACTTGGCAAAAACCCGTGGAATGATTATACAATGGGTCAAGGAAAGGTAACATTTGTCGATCCAGTTCTAGTATTTGATGTTGACTCGCTGCATTTTTATGATGTAGACATTAAAGATATCAGCGTTCGCGAATATTTTGATTCTTTTGCTGATAGTGAGGGTAAGAAATTGACGGATTTTTATCAACTTGGCAAGATTCCATCTAAATTCAAACCACACGTATACGGTAGCTAAATTGTTTAAAAAAATACTAAGAATTTATTTTACACTTGACAAATTGATAAGACTTGGGGTAAATTTAATTCAAGTATTTTATTGAAACAGTTTGTTAAACCGATCGGTTTTTTGAGATTGACCTAAATATTGTCTGGTTTTCTATTTTTGCTGGTTCAGATTCCAGTTACTTTTTGCAGAAGTGCGATCGCACTTTTATGCACACACTGTCCAGAATATTGTTAACAAAACTTACGCCAGCGGGGTCACAAACCCGGTTTCTGCATCAAGCATCTCTCGGATATATCGACGATTTTTCAGAGAAACCGGGTTTTTTGCGTAAGTTTTAGTTAAGAGGACTTTCGCTTTGAGGCAGAAACTTAAGTCACTGCCGGAATCCGAGTTTGATGAGGTTGTTGACGCGGCTTTGTCCTGTTTCTACCTAACTCCCCAATAAAAAAATAAAAATTTATCAAAAATTGTATTAAAATAAGAAATAGAATGTTATATTTCGACGCTCAATTACATTGCTTTAAAAAGCCGATCGCCAATGGCTGACAATTCCATCCAAGAAAATCGCTTGTCCCTAGCCCGTGCCAGTTTGCGTGAAGCCCTCGCGCGGTATTCTCACTTGCGCCAAGGCAAAAAAAACTCGAACAATACAGAATTAGAAGCGGCGCTGCAAACTCAGTTAGATATCTTAAGTTACACCTCAGAAAAGCTCGATCGCAATGTGATTCGCATTGCCACTTTCGGCATGGTCAGCCGTGGCAAATCAGCGGTATTAAACGCGCTTCTGGGTCAAAAAATCTTGCAAACAGGCCCTCTCAACGGCGTTACTCAGTGGCCGCGTTCCGTGCGCTGGAGCGTGCCTTTGCCCCTCCTTGACAGTGTAGAACCCCCCCAACCCCCCCTTGGTAAGGGGGGGCTTATGGAACCGCCCCTCAGTCAGGGCGGGCCTATGGAAACGCCTAGTAAGGGGGGACAAGGGGGGATTCAAGTAGAGTTAATTGATACTCCCGGAATTGATGAAGTTGGCGGCGAAGTGCGCGGCGATATGGCAAAACAAGTCACTCGCCAAGCTGACTTAATTCTGTTTGTCGTGGCGGGCGATATCACCCGCACTGAATATCAAGCTTTGTGCGAATTGCAAACAGCTCAAAAACCGCTAATTTTAGTTTTTAATAAAATTGACCTGTATCCAGAATTAGACAGAAAAGCTATTTACCAAAGTTTGCAATCACTGGGAAGTTCTGAAGGTTTAGCAGCAGATTCGGTAGCAGATGCCACAGATACGGAAATTTCGGACGATCGACCAAACAACTCTGCCGATCAATCTACACCAAAATCCGCTCCTAAAATTGCTAAATCTTTAGAAATAGTCATGGTAGCCGCCGAACCCGCACCGGTGCAAGTGCGCGTCGAATGGTCAGATGGAAGTGTTACCCACGAATGGGAGTCGCCTCCCCCCCAGATAGACCAACTCAAGCACAAGATTTTGACAATTCTTAACAGAGAAGGGCGATCGCTCCTCGCTCTCAATGCTTTAGTAGAAGCTAGAGATGCCGAAGCAAACATTGCTCGTCAAGTTCTCAAATTGCGGCAAACAGAAGCCGACGATTTAATCTGGCAATTTGCCAAATATAAAGCTTTGGCTGTGGGGATAAATCCCATTGCTTTCCTAGATGTCATGGGAGCAACCGTCGCAGATTTAGCCTTGATTCGCTCCTTATCCAGACTTTACGGTTTACCCATGACTGGTTACGAAGCCGGGAAACTTTGGCAGACTATTTTCTCTAGCGCAGGCGGCGTACTTTTGGGAGAATTAGGTAGCAGTTTCCTCTTGGGATTTGGCAAAAGTGCCGCTGCTGCTGCTCCACAAATCGGTTTTTCTACTTTTGCCGGAGTCGCTGTCACTCAAGCTAGTTTAGCAGCTTACGGAACCTACGCCGTCGGTCGCGCAGCCCAAGTTTATTTAGAAAAAGGCTGCACTTGGGGTCCTCTGGGACAAGATACGGTAATTCAAGAAATTCTCGCCACCATCGAGCGCAATACAATTATCGATCGCCTCCAGCAAGAATTTAAAATATGACACAAACAACAGCCATTACTGAAATCATCCAAACTTTAGCAGATGTTGAATCTCGATTCAATATTACGCGAACAGAAGCCGAGGGATTTTTCCCAGAATGGTATACAGATTTAGCCGAAATTACAGAAGCCGATCGAGCCGCGCTCAATTCGATCCGGCGACGATATCTCTACCATCTAAATGATGGAAGCCTTACAGAAGGAACCGTCACGCTAATCATGGGTTCGCCTCTCTTGGAACGAGCGGGTTTTTACGATTCACCTTTTAAAATGACTGCTGAAAAATCTGTCAGAATTGTTTTAGATGAGCAGGATGAAGAAATAGAAACTCTCAAAGGACGGATTGATGTTTTAGTGATGCAGAATCAGTTTTGGGTGACACTCTTAGAGTCGAAGCGCACCACCATCTCAGTAATGTCTGCGCTTCCCCAAACACTAGCATACATGACAGCCAATCCCCGGAAGGATAGACCGAGTTTTGCTGCGATGACAAATGGCAGTGAAATTGTATTCGTCAAGCTAGACTTTCAGAATCCACCTCAATATGACTTATCAAGAATATTTTCACCGCTTCCTCTAACCAACGAACTTTATACAGTGCTTCAAATCTTCATAAAAATTGGTCAACTGATTGCTCAGCCTTAAAAATATATAGCATTTCTCCGTTGACTAGGATGCGTCAGAACTGACGCACCCTACAACTAAAATCTAAAATCGTATTACCTTCCCGCGATTCTCACACCTTCCCTAAAATGGGCGATCGTGGCAATTACCGCTATAGAAAAGTAAAATAGTCTGATCAGCCAAAAACAAATCCGCATTGACCAGGTAACAATGGTAGGAGCAACACCTGTTAACTGCACAAATCTGGAATTAACTTTTTTTTCAAAGCTGTCTAAGTCTTTCATCTCCGATTGTTTGGTCGGAATTACCGGAAACTGACCAGTATATACGTAATAACCGAGAAAACCTTGCAATCCTACTTTTCTCTGCAAAAAAGAGTTAGTTAATGTTGCTGTTTCTGCAGGCAATAAGTTATCCGATTCTCCGACTTTTTCTAACCAAGAATTGTATCTAATTACTGGCGTAATCATGAAAACTAAGGGAACTACAACTATTAATAATGCTGCACTAATTTTGCGACCGTATTGAGGAATTAAAAGTTTTGTAGCAACCCCAAATCCCATGCCGATAAAAGCAAATATTAAAATATTTAACAGTTCAATAATTTCGATGCCTCTCAACAAATCACCGATAATCAGAATTGTATATAATAATTTGTCCGCTAGCAGCAGGGCTGCGAATTTGATCAGAATTGAAACGCCTACAATAGTAGCTGCAATCGCTAAATACCCGATGCCCCCTAGAATGTACAGAAAAATTGAACCGGCTTGTTTTAATGGCTGCATGGAATTATTCACTCTTGTGAAAGTTTAGGAGTCTGATTGACAAAACAATTTCAAATTTTAGATAAGTTTTGCTCTCCAAATTTGACTTTTAAAATTGATTAGCTCGATCGGTTGAAGTCAATCTAAAATCTAAAATCTAAAATCGATTGACAAGTTCCCGCGCTGCCGCTTTTGCGATTTGTGCGATGCTTTCCTTGACAGCACTTTCTTCGATCGCCCCTGGCTCTGGTTCCTCTTGGCGATCGATCCCCAACCATAAAAGATACTCGATATTACCGGCCGGGCCAAGTAAAGGCGACCACGTTAAACCCCGTTGCTGCCATCCTAAAGCTGTGGCTGCTTTCCACACTTGAAAAATCGCATCGGCTTGAGTTGCTGAGTCTCGCACTACGCCTTTTTTCCCGACACGATCGCGCCCAACTTCAAACTGCGGCTTTACCAACAATACCGCTTCTCGCGGCGGTGCCAACAATTCCCACAGCGCCGGTAAAATCTTATCTAGGGAAATAAACGACACATCGACTACCGCCAAATCGGCTCGCGGTGAGTCGCCGTAAAGCTCAGCAGCAGTCATGTAACGCAAATTGGTGCGTTCTTTCAAAATTACCCTCGGATCGTTCCGCAAGCCCCAGTCAGCTTGACCGTAGCCAACATCTATGCCGTAGACGAGGGCTGCACCGGCTTGCAGCAGACAGTCGGTAAAGCCGCCTGTGGAAATGCCGCCGTCGAGACAAATTCTGCCCGCTACGGGAATCGCAAACACTTCTAAAGCTTTGGCTAGTTTGTCGCCGCCTCTGGAAACGTAGCGCGATCGCTCTTTAATCTTAATTTTTGCTGCAATGTCAACCTCAGTGCCCGGTTTGTCAACTACCTGTTGGTCGATCGAGACTTTCCCCGTCCGAATCAAGGCCTGAGCTTGCTGTCGGGAAGCGCACAAATTTAGGTCTACTAATAAAGTGTCTATTCGTTGTTTAGCCAAGGTTTTTAATCTGTACGCCACCGTTGTTGACAGTAACCAGATTACCACTTACGCAAAAACCCGACTGCGGATTTTTGGCGATTATTTTGCTTTTCCCAGCAGAAGTACCGCCACGAGCCCGCTGCCATTTTTTCCGCGCTTGAGAGAGCTGCGGGGGCGATACCCCTCACCTCGTATTGTGTGACACAGATCGCTCTGTGTGTGTAGTTTTATCACAGTTCGACAATTCTTAGAATCACACAAAAACTTTGGCTAGTAGCGGATTATGTAAATACAGGGGAATGCGCCACACACACAATCAGGGCGATCGAGCATGAAAACAATGAACTTTCCTATCAAAAATCCGACTATTTGTCAAGAAAACCCCTTAGCCTTCGTCAGCGGCAACATCATCCACATTCTTTATCCCAACGGCGAAGTAGAAGTAACAACAACCGAGCAAATCGATCGCCGCCAAACCAAAAATCCCCTCGACAAATGCCTCGTCTGGGGATGTGTTGGCGACTTTTAACCAATAAAAAAGATCGCTTAGAGGCTGTGATGCCAAAAAAGCGATCGAGAGGGTGCTACCTACAAGCTACAAAAGCAATTTTCTGCTAAAAGAAAGAGCTTGCTTGACTTAAATATCTTGTTCGCTCAATTCGCGAATCATGTAATCAAAAGGTTGCTCCAGGAAAGGCCCCACAGACAAGCCTGCAGCTTCCACCTCAGCCTTAACCATCTCCTTCATAATGCCAATCCCCATCACCGTAGGGCCAATGGGAACGCTCAGAGAATTGTAAGTTTCCCGCAAACCTTGCAGCACGCGCTCGTCGAGCACATCCGTACTTCCAGCAACCAGGGCGTAAGTAGCATAGCGCAAGTAATAGTCCATGTCCCGCAGACAAGCCGCGTAACGGCGAGTCGTGTAGGCATTTCCACCGGGACGGATCAGTTCCGGCTGTTCGGCAAATAGCTGGATACCAGCTTGCTTGACAATTGACGCAGCATTGCTGTTGATTGCCGCTGCAGCCTGTACCCGTGCTGTGCCGGTTGCAAAATAAGATTTCAACCGATCGATACCATCCCGGTCTAAATACCTGCCAGCAACATCATAATTTTCAATCAGACTCGTCACTGCATCGCGCATTAGTTTGTCTCCCAAAAATCTTTATCAATACTTTGCTATCTGAGATAGACCGCCTATTGTAGACTACTACAAATCGGCCTTTGATTAAGATTTGAGATAGGATTTGCACGATCGGCAGTCAATCCCCGACCAATAGCCGCAAAATTCTGCCGTTCGTTTTGTATAAACAGCCGAAACACAGACCAAATAAGAATCACAAACTACCCAACCGCGATCGGCTCAATTTTGAATTATTGTATCTTTTGCTACAAAAAATTGATAGCTGAAGGCCTACGATCGCCCAAACAGTCTGAAATCTGCCGTTAGCGAAGCTTGCAGAAGAGAATCGCCCGCAACCACACCAATATCAGGAGTAAGTGATGTTCCAGACACCCCAAGAAGCCCTAAACTACATAAAAGAAAATAAAATCCAGATCGTTGACCTAAAATTCATCGATATGCCGGGGATCTGGCAACACCTTTCCCTGTACCACGACCAAATCGACGAAACCGCCTTCACAGACGGCATACCCTTCGACGGTTCCAGCATTCGGGGCTGGAAAGCCATCAACGAATCAGACATGACGATGGTCATCGATCCGACCACCGCTTGGATCGACCCGTTCATGGCAGAACCCACCATCAGCTTCATTTGCAGCATCAAAGAGCCCCGCACCGGCGAACCGTACAATCGCTGTCCCCGCACCATAGCTCAAAAAGCCATAGACTACTTACTGACAACCGGTCTCGGCGATACAGCATTCTTCGGCCCGGAAGCAGAATTTTTTATTTTTGACGACGTTCGCTTCGACCAAACCCAAAATTCCGGCTACTATTACGTAGATTCGATCGAAGGTCGCTGGAATTCTGGCAAAGAAGAACCAGGCGGCAACCTCGGCTACAAACCGCGTTACAAAGAAGGTTATTTCCCAGTAGCACCAACCGATACCTCTCAAGACATGAGAACGGAAATGCTGCTGACAATGGCAAAATGCGGCGTACCCATCGAAAAACACCACCACGAAGTCGCCACCGGCGGGCAATGCGAACTCGGTTTCCGCTTTGCCACATTAGTACAAGCCGCCGACTACTTGATGACATACAAATACGTCATCAAAAACGTCGGCAAAAAATACGGCAAAACCATCACCTTCATGCCCAAACCGCTGTTTAACGACAACGGTTCCGGGATGCACGTTCACCAGTCGATTTGGAAAGACGGCAAACCTCTATTTGCAGGCGATCAATATGCAGGTTTCAGTCAAATGGGACTGCATTACATCGGTGGCATTCTCAAGCACGCCCCGGCACTTTTGGCACTCACCAACCCGACGACTAATTCCTACAAGCGTTTAGTTCCAGGCTTTGAAGCGCCTGTAAACCTAGCTTACTCTCAAGGAAATCGATCGGCATCAGTACGGATTCCGTTATCGGGAACCAACCCTAAAGCCAAGCGGTTAGAATTCCGCTGTCCCGATGCCACATCCAACCCCTATTTAGCATTTGCAGCCATGCTGTGCGCCGGCATAGACGGCATCAAAAATCAAATCGATCCAGGTGAACCTTTGGACGTGGATATCTACGACCTTTCGCCGGAAGAATTGAACAAGATTCCTTCGACTCCCGGTTCCTTGGAAGGTGCTTTAGAAGCTTTGGAAAAAGACCATAGTTTCTTAACTGAAACCGGCGTATTTACCGAAGAATTCATCCAAACCTGGATTTCCTACAAACTCGACAACGAAGTCAACCCGATGCGCTTGCGTCCTCACCCCTACGAGTTTGCTCTCTACTACGACTGTTAGATAAGTTAAAAATCACACCTCAAAAAAATTAAAATTATCATTTTTTGAGGTGTGATATCATGTGCAATCGAACGATCGCGATCGGATGAGTTTGTGGTGAGGAATTTAGTCTTGACAATCGAAGGACTACAGTCCTCACTACAAACCACTTTTATTTTGGGCGATCGACCGGACATGATACGATTCTAAAAAAGGTCGCCGTTGCAGGCGATTTTTTTTTATATTAAATCAATCCGAACTCCAATTCCCAATTCCCAATTACCCATTCCCAATTCCCAAATTTTAGAACATCTGTATTAGCGCCCAAACTTTGCCGTTACCGGAAACCATGAGGGCTACGCTGTGAGTGGTAGGCCCCATAGTAGCGTCCGAGACATCCTCTACAGCCCATTTATTTGCTTTCTCATCGACAATAAACAAATCCTCAGCGGTAGTGCCTTCTTGAACCCGATATATCTTATTCAAAATGAAACGCTGTCGCGCCTCAGCTTTTGGTATCCCCGTAACTTCATCAGGATCGACAGAGAGGGCACTGCCTTCTTTTAATGTACCTTTCGAGTTACTTAAATTGCGATCGATCTTTTCTGATATTTGCAGACTGTGAAGCTGCACGCAAGGCTTTGTCTCAGAGATATTTGAGACAGCAGCTAGCGCCCCACTTTTTTCTAAACCGAGAACCGCTGCAAAAGCTGTAAAAATTAACAAAATCTTAAAATTATTCACCGTAATTATCCTTGTTTGTGTGTTAAGTGCTGCTGTCAGTATAAAGTAGCAATTAGCCATTAGCAATTACCAAACGATGTCCGATATTTTTGTGATGGTTCGCAATCAAAATAACGTCGCCATGACTTCAGTTGATGGCATTGCCTTCATTACTTTACTGAATCGGGACGGACGGGTACTCGCCGAGGAAACGGTTGCTTTGATGGAGGCAGATGCGGGATTTGATGACTTGGCACCAGGACAATATACTGTAATAGTTAGGCATGAACAGGTTGAACCACAATCTGCAAAATGGGATGTCACGATTGGCAAAAAAGATCGAGTCATCATACTGATATTTGTTTATCTAGAACCGGAACGGGTACTCCTTCGCATTCTAGCTACTGTTGAAGATAGACTATAACTATGACAGCTAATGTTATTCCATCACAATCAATTAAAATGTTTCGCTATCGAGTGCATTTCTTGGCAAAAGACCTTTGGAAGGAGAAAAACCCAGTTGGTCGAATGAATTTGGCTTTGCAGTTGGCGGATGCGGCGAGTACGCTGGCCAGATTGGAAGTGGAGGAAGCACAAAAATTTCAACAAGAGTCGGCTTCGGTTCTGGTTTCAGACTCAACTGAGACTTGATATCAATTTTGGGAATAGGGCATTGGGAATTGGGGATTGACAACCAACTTCTGCATTGCTTTATTGAATGAGCAAGCCGAAAAATTGCGTTACACTTATATAGGTATCTTTACAAAACAACATAAAATCATGACTGTTGCCTATCCCCGCAAGCTCCGCAACGCAATGGGAGCACGCGAAATTTTAGCTCAAGTGGTGCGCGATCGCGAAATTCACCTGATCACCCTCAACCGCTATCGGTTTAGCGAACAGCGCAGTTGCAAAGACCTCACCGACTTGATCGAGCAGCTAGACGGCGAACCGGCCGAACTTGTGCGCGATCTTTCCCGGCACATCTCCGACGAAGCGCGGCACGCCATGTGGCTGACAGATTTGCTGGTAGACTTGGGCCAGAATGTGGGCAAGCCGCCGGGAGTATCCTACATTGACGAGTTTGAAAGGTTGTTCGACAGCGAGAAACAAGACCCTACCAAAGACCGCGAAGATTTTGTAATTTCTTCCCTAGCGGCGATTAATGTCACCGAGAAGCGGGGATGCGAGTATTTCTCAGCCCACATCCACGCCCTGAAAAAGGCTCCTGAAACCGACGAAAACATCAAAATTCGCGAAACCATCGAAAAGATTTTTCCCGAAGAAGCAGGCCACGTCCGCTGGGGGAATCGCTGGTTGGGCGCAATTGCTGCTAAAAGCCCGGAACACCGCCAGAAGGTGGAACAGGCCAAACGCAAGTATGTGGCGATCGAACAAGCAGCATTTGAATCGGGAATGGATATTATGCTGGGGGCAGAACTCCGCCGCGTCACCCGCTTGGTAGACATTGCCAACACGATGCCGATGTGGGAACGCCCGCAATATTTGATGGAGCGCTTGCCCGCAACTCTGTTGGCCCCCGACTTGCAAATGACTAGAGTCGATGTGGCTCAGCGCGCCTGGAACCGCGACCCGCAGGCATTTGTGGAGAAATTTGTGCCGATGTTCCTCAACGGGATGAAAAACATTGAGAAGAAGCCGGCGGCTAAACCCAAGGCTTAAACATCTAGGGAGGCAAAGCAAGAGTGATATGGGTTCCCAGGCAGAGCCTGGGAACCAGTAATAGACTCGTTCTACTCGTTACCAGGAAAAGCTTGGTGACGCAACATGGGAGGCTCTGACTCCGATGTTTTGTCTGGGAGAAGCCTTTTGGGGAGCGGTTTTTGTCAATAAACCGGGTTGATGAGGGTTTTTGTAAGTGAGTCGTATTTTTGTAAGTCCTAAATAGGAAGTAAACTGATTGTTGGAATAGTTTTTCTTATAAATATTAATCATGACTAACAGCGAACCGAACATACAAACAGCTTCCGCAGAAAGCCAATCTAGTGAAAGCGCGATCGCCGATGCCCAGGTTGAAAAAGCCACAGCAGTAACCTATGCAGAAGAAATTGAGACTGTGATTGCCAGCATGGCTGTAGACCAAAAAGTCATGGTGGGAAAAAATGAAGCTGGCGGGCATCTTTGGAAATTCAAGTACGGCAGCGTCGAAGTATTCGTACAACTCAGCGGCGAAACCGAAGATGATACTTTGACTGTTTGGGCTTTTGTACTGCAGTTGCCGGCAAAGAATGAAGCTCAATTAATGCGGAAAATTCTAGAAATGAATTGGCTGTCTACCTTGGAATCTCATTTTGCGATTGTGGACAATCAAGTTGCAGTAATCTCGACTCGGACGATCGCCGAAATCTCTGCCGGGGAAATTTCTAGAATTATTACTATTGTCGCCACCATCGCCGATGACAACGACGACTTGCTACAAGCAGAATTCGGTCAATAGGGCGCACGACTTTTAAGCCATCGATACTCCGCTAAATTATTGGCAGTTGCGTACCTCACATTTAAGTGGGTGCGTGACTTTTAGCTATTTAGGGTTTGCTGAATAATCGATCGCAAACCAATCACAGGAGCGATCGATATATTCAAGCTTGGTTAATATAAGTTCTTC